>NZ_JBEXMH010000010.1:171130-171267 GCF_040610415.1 Amycolatopsis sp. NPDC004079
GTCGTCGTTTGGCGGTGAGTGGCGAGCTGGCTTGTCTGCTGGCTTGGCTCGGCTGTCGTCGTTTGGCGGTGAGTGGCGAGCTGGCTTGTCTGCTGGCTTGGCTCGGCTGTCGTCGTTTGGCGGTGAGTGGCGAGCTG
>NZ_JBEXMH010000010.1:171365-218015 GCF_040610415.1 Amycolatopsis sp. NPDC004079
TGGCTTGTCTGCTGGCTTGGCTCGGCTGTCGTCGTTTGGCGGCGAGTGGCGAGCTGGCTCGCTGCCAGCTTTGCTCCACTGTCGCAGTTCGCCGCGCTACGCCATCGCCGTCGCGCGGCGAATGCCAAGCCAGCTCGCTTATCAACCCCGACTCCACCCGTCGCCGTTTTCCGGCAACAAGCCTCCGTCACCCCAACCGGGGAATCAACCCGCGTCACCACTCCTCGGCAACCGCCTGCCCAACACTCCCGCCCGAGCCGCCGCGGCCCCCGCCTCCGCCGCGACCCCAGCCGTCTCCTCCGACACCGGTTCCCGCGACACAAACAGCCGGTAAAACACCGGCCCGCACACCGTCCGAGTCACCTCGTCCGGGTCGGTGTCGGCCGGCACCTCGCCACGCGCCACCGCCCGCTCCACGATCACCGCGGCTCGGGCATGCCGGTCCTGGTAGAACTCGCGCAACGCCTCGGCCGCCCGTTCCGAGTGGAATGCCGCCAGCACCGCGGCCGTCGGCAGCTCCCGTCGCCCCGGCAAGGTCAACGCGCGCACCACGTCCAACGCCAGTTGCCGCAAATCGGCGACAAGCGAACCGGTGTCCGCCGGACTCCACGGTTCAGCAGTGCCGAATCGCAACGCCGCCGCGACCAGTCCTTCGCGCGACTCCCATCGCCGATAAACGGTCGTCTTGTGCACGCCCGACCGCTCGGCGACGGCCTCGACCGTCAGCTCGGCGAACCCGACCTCCGCCAGCAGGTCGAGCGTCGCCCGCAAAACGGCGACGCGCGTGCGTTCCGTGCGCCCGCCCGGTCGGCTGGTCCCCGGTAACTCGGTTGTCAATCGCTACCCCTGTTGCATTAGTGTCCTCAGTATGACACCGCTGAGCACCCGTTCGCCGCTGGACGGCGACGTCGTCTCGATCACCGACCTGATCGGCGACGCGCGCATCGTCGCGATCGGCGAGAACAACCACCACATCCGCGAGTTCGGCGAACTCCGCGCCCGGTTGCTCCGCCGGCTCGTCGAGGACCACGGGTTCACGGTGCTCGGTTTCGAGTCGGGATTCGCCGAGGGCGATCTGGTCCAGCAGTGGCTGAGCGGTGGTCCCGGCGATGTCGCCGATATCGGGCGAGAAGGATTCACCTTCTCCCTCGGCGAGTCGGCCGAAGTGCACGAAATGCTGACCTGGATGCGCAGCCACGGCGACGTCCGATTCTCCGGCCTCGACCTGCCCAGTTCGGCCGGTTCGCCGCAACCAGCGTTGCGGATTGTCCGCAGCTTCGTGGAGGACGTCGATCCGGAGGTGCTTCCGCTGGTCGACGCCGCGATCACCGCATCCGAGCCGTACTCGGCAGTCAGCAGCGCGGTCGCGCCTGGCCGCTATGCGGCAATGACCACCGCAGACCGGGACGCCGCGACGGCCGCGTTGACGACTCTCGTAGCGCACCTTCGTTCCCTGTCGCCAGTTTATCGGCAACGGAGCGAGCCGGCCCGGTACGCCATCGCCGAACACCACGCGGTCGGCGCGCTTCGTGTCGACACGTACCTGCGCGAACTCAGCGCGATGATGGCGGGAACAGCACCGTCGCTCCAGGGGTCGTCTCGCGACACGTACATGGGCGCCACCGTGAAGCTGCTTCGCCAGCTACACGGCGAAGGCGAGAAAATCGTGGTGATGGTCCACAACGGACACCTGCAGCGAGTGCCTTTCGCCGCTCTGCCGACCATGACGTTCCCTTCCGCCGGGACTCACCTCGCCGCGGAGTTCGGCGACGACTACTTCGCTCTCGGCCTGACCGCTGGCACCGGCACGACCACTGGCCTAGAACCGGACGAGAGCGAACGTCTCGGCTTCCGGGTCTATGGACAGGAGCTGGAACCGCCCGTCGAAGGCAGTGTCGAAGCGGCCCTGGCGGGTTCGGATCCGTGCGTGGTCGATTTGCGGCAAGACCGAGCGCAAGGCCTGACCGGACCGTCGAGCCTGCGGCACGCGCACATGTTCACCAAGGTCGACGTCGCGCAAGCCTTCGACGCGCTGGTCTACCTGCCGACGATGTCGGTGAGCGCACACGTCCCAGCCGCGAAGTAGCCCTCGGCCGTCCAGCGGCTCGCCACCTAACGGCGAAACCTGCCGGTCTGGCCAACACTCGCCGCTCAGTGGCGGAAACCCGCCGGTCTGCCAACGCTCGCCACCCAGCGGCGAAACCCACCGGTCTGCCAACGCTTGCCACCCAGTGGCGAAGCCTGCCGGTCTGCCAGCGGTCGGCCGTTCAGCGGAGAAACTCGTCAGTCTTCCAACGCTTGGTCGCGTAGTGGCGAAGCGTGTCGTTTGGTCAACGGTCGGCCGCCGAGCGGCGAAACCTGTCGGTCTGCCAGCAGTTGGCCGTCCAACGGCGAAACCCGCCAGCCGGTCCACGGCTGGCCACGCATCGGCGACACCTGTCGTTCGGCCACCCGTTAGCCACCCAGCGGCGAAACATCGATGGGCGCAGTTCATCGTCCCCCTTATCGGTCGCTTACTAGTGCGTCCGGCCGGGCGGACACCGGACAGGGACCAACCCATCGTGTGACGTCGAGTTGCCGCCCGGTGGCGACCGGGATACGACCGCAGGCATGCGGAACCGAGCGGCTCGTGGCCTTTTTTCGGCAACACTGACATTCCTGCTGGTCGCCGGTGTGCAACCGGCCGCGCTGGCGGCGAGCGGGACGCAGGCCAACCCGCCGAGCTGGGCGCTCGACCGGATCGACCAGCGAACCGGCCTCGATCAGAAGTACCACTACGACTCGGACGGTTCCGGAGTCACCGTCTACGTGATCGACAGCGGCGTCGACGCCAAACACCCGGATCTGCAGGGCCGGGTCATGCCGGGCAAGGATTTCCTCACCACTGGCACGGACACGTCGGACACCAACGGCCACGGCACGCGAGTCGCGGGAATCGTTGCGGGACACAGCTACGGTGTCGCCAAGGGTGCACAGATCTTCCCGGTCCGGGTGCTCGACAAGGCTGGCGGCGGCGCGACCGACACGATCATCGCCGGCCTGAACTGGGTCGCCCAGAACGCGCACCAACCAGCGGTCGCGGTGCTGGGCATCGGCGGAGTGCCGAACGAGCAGCTCGACAACGCGGTCAAGGGTGTCGCCGCGGCGATGCCGATCGTGGTCCCGGCGGGGGAGGGCAGCACCGACGCCAGCCAGACCTCGCCCGCCCGAGTTCCCGACGCACTCACCGTCGGCGCGACGGACGTCCAGGACCAGGTCGCGCCCTTCTCGAACTTCGGCACGTCGCTCGACCTGTACGCACCGGGCGTCGACATCCCCGCGCCGATCGCCGGAACCGCCGATGTCGGGACCCTGTCCGGCACCTCGATGGCAGCGGCGGTGACCGCAGGCGCGGTGGCCCTCTACCGGTCTTCGCACCCGGATGCCGCGGCCAATGCGGTCAGCGAAGCAATTGTGCAGGACGCAACGCAGAACGTGGTCAAGAATGCGCCCTCCGGAACTGCGAATCGGCTGTTGTGCACACTGCCTGCGGGAACGCCCTGACGGTTGCGGGACGACGGCTCGGCCAGCATCATGCATGCAGGTCGGCGTGCATGATGTCCATCACCTGGACTACGGCTCCCGCACCGCGGGACGAACCGGGTAACGTGCCTTCGATACCGATCCGAAAAGGGAAGGACCGGGCATGTTCCGCAAAGTGCTGGTGGCCAATCGCGGCGAAATCGCGATCCGGGCGTTCCGCGCAGGCTACGAACTGGGCGCGGGCACAGTCGCTGTGTTTCCGCACGAAGACCGCAACTCTCTGCACCGGCTGAAGGCCGACGAGGCCTACGAGATCGGCGAACCGGGCCATCCGGTCCGTGCCTACCTCTCGGTCGAGGAGATCGTCAAGGCCGCCAAGAAGGCGGGCGCGGACGCGGTCTATCCGGGCTATGGCTTCCTGTCGGAGAACCCCGACCTGGCCAAGGCCTGCGAAGAAGCGGGGATCACCTTCGTCGGCCCGAGCGCCGACATCCTCGAACTGACCGGCAACAAGGCGCGCGCGGTCAAGGCGGCGCGCGAGGCCGGGGTGCCGGTGCTCGGTTCGTCGCAGCCGTCCAGCAACGTCGACGAGCTGGTCGCGGCGGCCGACGAACTCGGCTTCCCGGTGTTCGTCAAGGCGGTCGCGGGCGGCGGCGGCCGAGGCATGCGCCGCGTCGAGGACCCGGCTTTGCTGCGCGAGTCGATCGAGGCCGCCGCGCGCGAGGCCGAGTCCGCGTTCGGCGACCCGACCGTGTTCCTGGAGAAGGCCGTGGTCGAACCGCGGCACATCGAGGTCCAGATCCTCGCCGACGGCGCGGGCAACGTGATCCACCTCTTCGAGCGCGACTGTTCCGTGCAGCGTCGCCACCAGAAGGTCGTCGAGCTGGCCCCCGCGCCGAACCTCGACCCCGAGCTGCGCGACCGCATCTGCGCCGACGCCGTGAAATTCGCCCGGCAGATCGGCTACCGCAACGCGGGCACCGTCGAATTCCTGCTGGACCGCAAGGGCAAGCACGTGTTCATCGAGATGAACCCGCGCATCCAGGTCGAGCACACGGTCACCGAAGAGGTCACCGACGTCGACCTCGTGCAGTCCCAGCTGCGGATCGCGTCCGGGGAAACCCTCGACGACCTCGGCCTGTCGCAGGACAAGATTTACCTGCGCGGCGCCGCCCTCCAGTGCCGCATCACGACCGAGGACCCGGCCAACGGTTTCCGCCCGGACATCGGCATGATCAGCGCCTACCGCTCGCCGGGCGGTTCGGGCATCCGGCTCGACGGCGGAACCGCGTTCTCCGGCACCGAGATCAGCGCCCACTTCGACTCGCTGCTGGTGAAACTCACCTGCCGCGGCCGTGATTTCCGCACCGCGGTCGGCCGTGCGCGCCGCGCGGTCGCCGAGTTTCGTATCCGCGGAGTGGCGACGAACATCCCGTTCCTCCAGGCGGTGCTGGACGATCCGGACTTCCGCGAGGGCAACGTCACCACGTCGTTCATCGAGGAACGGCCGCATCTGCTGACCGCGCGCCACTCCGCCGACCGCGGCACGCGCCTGCTCACTTACCTCGCCGACCAGACGGTGAACCGTCCGAACGGCGAGCGCCCGCGCACGCCCGAGGCTGCGGCGAAGCTGCCGAAACTGCCTGCGGATCTCACTCCTCCGGACGGCTCCAAGCAGAAGCTGACCAAACTCGGCCCGGAGGGATTCGCGCGCTGGCTGCGGGAAACGCCGCAGCTCGGCGTCACGGACACCACCTTCCGCGACGCCCACCAGTCGCTGCTCGCGACGCGCGTCCGGACGAAGGACCTGCTGGCCGTCGCCCCGGTTGTCGCCGCGACTGTGCCGCAGTTGCTGTCCCTGGAGTGCTGGGGCGGCGCGACCTACGACGTCGCGCTGCGGTTCCTTGCCGAGGACCCGTGGGAACGGCTGGAGCGGCTGCGTAAGGCCGTGCCGAACATCTGCCTGCAGATGCTTCTCCGCGGCCGCAACACCGTGGGCTACACGCCTTATCCGACCGAGGTCACCACGGCTTTCGTCGAGGAGGCCACCGCGACCGGCATCGACATCTTCCGCATCTTCGACGCACTCAACGACGTTGAGCAGATGCGACCGGCGATCGAAGCCGTGCGCGCCACCGGGACCGCAGTCGCCGAGGTCGCGCTCTGCTACACCTCCGATCTGTCCGACCCGAACGAAAAGCTCTACACGCTCGACTACTACCTCAAGCTCGCCGAGCAGATCGTCGGAGCCGGGGCACACGTCCTGGCCATCAAGGACATGGCCGGCCTGCTCCGCGCGCCGGCCGCGGCTCGGCTGGTGACCGCACTGCGCAAGGAATTCGACCTTCCGGTGCACATCCATACGCACGACACCGCCGGCGGTCAGCTCGCCACCTACCTGGCCGCCATCCAGGCTGGCGCCGACGCCGTGGACGGCGCCGTGTCGTCGATGGCGGGCACCACGTCGCAGCCGTCGCTCGGCTCGATCGTCGCGGCGACCGACCACTCCGACCGCAGCACCGGCCTCGACCTGCACGCGATCGGCGACCTGGAGCCGTACTGGGAGAGCGTCCGCAAGATCTACGCCCCGTTCGAGGCTGGTCTCGCGTCGCCCACCGGCCGCGTCTACGACCACGAGATCCCCGGCGGTCAGCTCTCCAACCTGCGCACGCAGGCGATCGCGCTGGGCCTCGGCGACCGGTTCGAGGACATCGAGGCCATGTATGCCGCGGCGGACAAGATCCTCGGCCACCTCGTGAAGGTCACGCCTTCGTCCAAGGTGGTCGGCGACCTCGCGCTGCACCTCGTCGGCGCCGGCGTTTCCCCGGCGGACTTCGAGGCGGAGCCGAACAAATTCGACATCCCCGACTCGGTGATCGGGTTCCTGCGCGGCGAACTGGGCGACCCGCCCGGCGGCTGGCCGGAACCGTTCCGCACCAAGGCGCTCGAAGGCCGTTCGGCGGCCAAACCGGTCGCCGAACTGTCCGAAGAGGACCACAAGGAACTCGCCGACAACCGCCGCGGCGCGCTGAACCGGCTGCTGTTCCCCGGGCCCACCAAGGAATTCCTCGCGCACCGCGACGCGTACGGCGACACCAGCGTGCTCCCGAGCAAGGACTTCTTCTACGGTCTGCGCCCGGGCGAGGAGTACTCGGTGGACCTCGAACCCGGCGTCCGGCTGCTCATCGAGCTGGAAGCCATCGGCGAGGCCGACGAACGCGGCGTGCGGACCGTCATGTCCACGCTCAACGGCCAGCTGCGGCCGATCCAGATCCGCGACCGTTCCATCGCCTCGGACATCCCGGCCACCGAAAAGGCCGAGAAGGGCAACCCGAAGCAGATCGCCGCGCCGTTCGCGGGCGTGGTGACGCTGCAGGTGGCCGAGGGCGACCAGGTGGCGGCCGGAGCGACCGTGGCGACGATCGAGGCCATGAAGATGGAAGCGTCGATCACCGCTTCGGCGGCGGGCAAAGTCGGTCGGCTGGCAATCACCTCCGTTCAGCAGGTCGAGGGCGGAGACCTTCTCATCGTGCTCGAATAACCCGCTTTCGCGCCACTTTTTACTGCGCGAGGGGTCCCTTCGCTCCGAAACGGAGCGAAGGGACCCCTCGCGCTATTTAAAGCTCGCCTTTTCCGGGGTGTTCGCGCTAGCGTCGATGCATGCTGATCAACGCGGTGCCGCAATGGCAGGGCGCGCTCAGCCCCGGGGCAAAGGGGCTGATCGAGGGCTGCCGCGCACTTTCCGAACTGGCCGGGCACGTGCTCGGCAAACCGGTGCACCACGTGCGCCAGGACGCGGCGACGTCCGATGTCGTGACCGGGATAGCCAACCGGGCCGTGCTCACGGGCACGAACCGGCAGCTGCAGCTCGCCGCGCTCGAAGCGCCGGAAGGCCCGGTGCTCACGATCGGCGGCGACTGCGGCGTTGAGCTCGTCCCGGTCGGCGTCGCGCGTTTCCGTTACGGCGCAACGCTTGGCGTCGCGTGGTTCGACGCGCACGCGGACTTGAACACGGCGGATTCTTCGCCGTCGGGCGCGTATCACGGCATGGTGCTGCGGTCGCTGTTCGGCGAAGGCGACAAGGATTTCGCCGCGAGCCCGGCGCTCGAGCGAGGCCGGGCGGTGCTGTTCGGCACCCGTTCGCTCGATTCCGCGGAAGAGGAAGCCATTGCCGGCGGCCTCGTTGTGCGCTCCGACGACGTCGCCGGAGCGCTCAACGCGGCGGGAGCCGACCGCGTTTATCTGCATGTGGATTTGGACATTCTTGATCCCGAAGAGTTCCCCGGAGTGAATTATCCGGAGCCCGGCGGGCTCACGATCGCCGAATTGGCCGAAGCAATCGACGGGCTTTCCGGAATGGACGTCGTCGGTGCGGGCATCACGGAATGCGTCGGCACGGAAGTCGCCGCGCTGGAACCCGTGCTGGCCGCGGTGGGGAGGGTGCTGATGGAGGGCTGAACCTCCGCATCGAGGCGGGATGATCCGCGCCTCGTCCGGTGAGTGGACCGCGGGAACGCACGGGCAAGAAGGAGGTGTGCCCGAGACCGTGCGGAAGACGGTTCACAATACGGCGACAACCGCGTCGGCCGGACGAACGCCCGGATTCACCGCAGCGGTGCGTCCAGGCTCGCCAGAGCCACGCGCACGGCGTCGACGGCTTCGTCCGGCGCGACCCCGAGTTCCCGGCTGTGCCGGGCGTATTCGGCGGCTGCGCTGCGAAGTAGGATGCCCGGATCCGGTCGTTCGGCTGGGCCGGTCACGACGGTTCCACGTGCTCGTGCGGTGGTGACCCAGCCGGCGGCCTCAAGTTCGCGGTACACGCGGGCGACGGTCCCGGAGGCGAGCCCGAGGTCCCTCGAAAGCTGACGGATCGGCGGCAGACGGGCTTCCCTGGCAAGGGATCCGGTCGTGATCGCGCGGACGATTTGGTCGTGCACCTGACGCCAGGGCGGAATCCCGCTGTCGGCGTCGACCACTACTCGCAGCGGCATCTACCGCGCTGCCGTGGTCGTTGCGCGCTGCTTCGGCGGCGGGCCGACGATCGCGAGGAACGCGGCGACGGTGACCACGAACGCGAGGAACGTGGCGAGGTTCCCGATCGTCGTCCAGCCGAGTGTGGCAGCCGTTCCGGTGCCGAGTCCGAGAGCGACACGGGCGCTGCGGATGCGCAGTGCCAGGTCGACTTCCGGGTCGCCAGCAGCCGGACGCCGCACCGCGAGGAGCACGATGATCCACGACACCGCGGCCGCGCCGACGGTTACCGCGAGCGGGCCCCATTGCCGCAAAACGGCGAGATGCACGACGGCGGCGACGGTGGCCAGCCCGGAGACGATGACCGTCCACAACGGAGCGAAATCGAGCACGCCGCGTGGTGCGAGCACGGCTTCCCTGCGGGATTCCCGTGAGGGACGCTGCGCGAGAATTTCGGCGGCGAGTCCGCCGAGCAGCACCACGAACACCAGCGAGTTCGCGTTCCGTTCGCCGACGAGACCCGTCGCGCCCGGGATGAGCGGGAGACCGAGGAACAGCCACGGGTACCAGAATCGCCGACGACGCAGGTAACGCACGGCTACCGACACCTGGTCGGCGGTCGGGTTCCGCACGCCCCATTTCGCGAGCAGCCGAGCGCCTTGCTTCTCGCCTGGCCACAACGCGACGAGGATGATCAGCCCGAACAGGCCGGTGATGCCCGCGACGGCGAGCGCTGAGTCGAGTTGCATCGTGGACCCCTCCCTCTTGTATCAAGCACATGTTACAAGAGGGCTGCCGGTTCTGCCGGGTGACGCTCTGTGGTCGTTTTCGCTGCCCGCTGGGTCGCCGCTGAAGGCAGGCGCCCGGGTTCGCCCGTTCGTACGCACGGCGTAGCGCGCCTGGTGGTGTGTTGTCGCGATGTGCCGCTCTGACCTCGTGAACTTGTCACAAACGTGACAAGAAATCGGTTTCTTCGGCGACTCGTGACACATTTGGCGTTGGTTTTTCGATGTGCCGGGTGTCACCCCTCAATGGATGCGGGGCTTCTGGCGGTGCCAAGGCGCCGCCGGGGACCGGGCGGAGCGAAGGAGCTGCGATGTCGGTGGAGCGGGGACTCGATCACGCTGTGCCGCCGGCTGCGCTGCCGCGCAAGCTCGCCGAGATCCTTCGGCCCGAGCTGGCGAGCCTGTCCGCCGAGATCGTCGATGAGATACGCGCGACGATTCCCGCCTACGCGCGACCGCTCGACGGTCCGTACGGGAGATCGATCCGTGCGGGTGTCGAGTATGCGATCACGCTGTTCGTCGCGCAGATCGCGGACCCGCGGGCGTCGAAGGAGCAGTCGCACGAGGTGCACCATCGGCTAGGGCAGAACGAGATGAGGGAAGGACGGAGCCTCGACACCCTGCAGTCGGCCTATCGCGTGGGCGCGCGCGTCTCGTGGCGCCGGATCATGCGCGTCGGACGGCGGGCCGGTCTTTCGTCGGCAGTGATGTCGCAGCTGGCCGACGCCATGTTGGCGTTTATGGACGAATTGGCTTCTGTGGCGCTGGATGGCTACTTAGAGGCGAAAGCCCGCACCGCCGGTGCGTTGGACACTTGGCGGCGACGGCTACTCGGTGTTTTGCTGGAGGTGCCTGCTGCTCCGCCGAAGGCGATTGCGGAGCTGGCGCAGCTCACCGGTTGGGCTGTGCCGGAGCAGGCGTCGCCGATTGCCGTCCATTCGCCACTGAACGGCAGGGCCCGCCGGCATGCGACGTTGGACTCCGACGTCCTGGCGGAACTGGACTCCGCCGAGCCGTGCGTCGTCGTCCCCGGCGCGGTTAATGGTGCGCGCCTGGCGACACTTCAGGCAGCGCTGCCGAATTACCGGTTGTCCGTCGGGCCGTGTGTGCCGTTGGCCAGCCTCGCCGATTCCCTGCGCTGGGCACGCCGGACACTGGTTCTCGCCGATAGGGGGCGAATCCCGGCCGAACGAGTACTCCGTGCCGAGGAACACCTTGCCGCGCTGCTGGTGCATTCGGACGGCGCGCTGACGGAGCTCCTTCGTGCCCGGCTGTTTGCTCCCCTGGCGGACATGACCGACAAGCAACAGGATCGTTTGCTCGAAACGTTGCGTGCTTGGCTCGACAGTCAGGGGAACGTCGTCGAGATCGCCGAGCGTCTGCAAGTGCATCCGCAGACGGTGCGGTATCGCATGCGCCAGTTGCAGGCGACGTTCGGCGAGCTGTTGCGCGATCCGGCTGCGCGGTTCGAGATGGAGCTGGTCTTGCGTGCGGCCGCGTCCGAGAACCTGCGGGCAGAACTGCTTTGGCCGACACCGCTCAAGAGCGCGAGCGTGGTGCCGGCCAGTCGACAGCCCAGCTCGTACGAGGATGCGAAAAGCCACCGGTGACCAGCGGATCCGGGCTGTTGCCGAAAAATGGCGAAACGGTGGCGAGCGCCTTTCGAAGCCGGGTTGACGTGCTTCGGATCGGCCGCGGCTGAGTTGGTGTGATGCGGACCGGCTGCGGCTGAGTTGGTGGCAGCTGGTTATGTCGCTGGTTCGCCGACGGTGTGGTGGATAGCGAGTAGCCAGGTCGGCGGAGGGAGAGGGTGTCGCTGGTTTGGCGGTCCAGCGTCGAATGGGCGAGCGGCCGAACCAGCGTTGTGCGAGGTGTTGTCTGTTGGCGGCGAGGATTCGCCGTTCCGCGGCCAAAGCCCGTCAGATCATTGTGGCTGGGGCGGCGCTGGCTGAAGGCGGTGTTTTCAGTTCGGTCGGGTAGACGGGGAGACGGCCGTGGCGGGATGGCTCGTCGTGGGGCCGTGGGTTGGCGGGGTTGTCTCTGGCCCGGTGTCGAGCGTCCGTCCGGTGTTTGGTGCGGTGTTCGGTTTGGGGGTCGAGCCCGGCGGGGTCGGGGGTGGCGGGCACTGGGTGTGGTCCGGCTTGGTGCATTCGCCGAAGTTGACGGCGACGACCTTGGCCTGGTTGATGTTCGTCGTGGTGGAGGCCATGCCGGTCAGCAGGGGGTTGAGCGGTTCGGCGGTGCCGCAGTGGACGAACGGGGGCAACGTGAAACCGCGGTAGTCGGGGTCCGGCGCGTTCGGGTCGGTACCGACGGTGCCGCCTTGCAGTGCGTTGTACGGGCCGAAAAGATTGAGGGAAATCGGCGAGGCGGACACGCAGTCCGGGCCGAGGTCCAGGGGGACGCCATTGACCGTGGCGTTGCTCATCCTGGCCATGACCTTGACGTGAGTGGTCAGGATGGTCTCGCCGGGCGGTGCGCTGAGCTGCGCGTTGAGTTCGATCAGCTTGGCGTTGTGGTAGTCGGCGGGGAGGAACTCGACCGTGGCGCTCACCGGCACGAAGCCGAAACCCAGGAAGGTCGCCGTGACCGGCTTGAAGCCGACAGACCCCGTGATCGTGCTCGGATCGTGCTGGATGCCGTTGTCGTCCAGCACAATCGTCCAGACTCCGTTGAGCAGGCCGGTCGGTTTGCTGGTGACGGTCGCGCCCACCCGGTAGATTGACGAATTGGCGACGATCTGCACCAGGTTCAGCGGCGTCACGATGGTGAACCCGCCGCTGTCCTGCGGGGCGGCTTTATCGCGCGGCGCGGCGGGCGGCGGAGTGTCCGGGTTGCTTGCGCTTGGTTTGGCGGGAGCTGGGGCGACGAGGATCGAGGCCAGCGCGGTCTTCTGGTTCGGGGCCAGGGTGCACCGGACTGGCGTAGCCTCGGTGGTGGCTTCAGCCGCCGGTTTCAGGGCGATGGCCGGGGCACCGACGTCGAAGGTGACTTCGCCGGGGACGGTGATCGCCTGGTCCGGCAAGTCCGCGGTCGCGGTGAACTGGACGTCGCCGTTTTCCGGCAACGGCGTGGGGGCGATCGTGAACGGCGCGGGGATCGCGGTGCTTTTGTCGCCTTGATGTGCGGTCAGGTCCAGGGTCAAGCCGCCGCGGAGGCTGGTGGCGGGGGCCGGTGCCAGCTGGGTCGCGACGGCCCGGGGAAGCGTGAACGACGCGGTCAAGGAACGGAATTTGACTGCGGAGCCGACTGTCGCCGTCGCGGGCAGGGTGGCGGTCGTCTTGAGAGTGATCCGCTGGGGGCCGGCGGGGGCGGCGAACGGGCAGTCGAGGGCGACGTCCGTGGATGCTTGTTGTTCGCCGGACGAAGGCGGGGCGGCCGGGGGTGTCGCGTCGGTCGCGGCGGAGCTGATGCCGGTGAGGCCGCCGGTCCCGATCGACAGGGCGGCGAGGATCGCCAGCGCGGTCAAGGTCGTGCGGCGGGCAGTCAGCCTGCGGAGTGCTGGCATTGAGACGCCCTCCTCGCCCGCGGGAATCGTTCTCCGGCGAAGTTACCGGTGGGTTTACCAGGCGGGCAAGAGGGTTGGCCACAGGTGAGAATTTCCCTTGGCGGAGAAGGGTTTTCTTATGCTCGCGGGCTAGTTCGGGGCGGTGTTTTCATCGGAATCTGACAAAGAATCCGCGCGCCCGCCGACGGCTGCGAGTATCGCCGGAAAAGTGCGGAGAAAGGGGCTGCGATGGCGACCGGATACAGACAGTGGGGCAGGGCTGCGGCATTCGTTGCCGCGGTCGTCGCGCTCGGGACGGGCGAGGTGACCGCGGCTGCCGCGAGCGAGCCGCAGTTGGCGGCGGCGAACGGGGTCTACGCGTGGGGGGTGACGAACGCGATTCTCCGGACGCCGGCGACAGTCTCGTCCGGCGTGTCCGCGGTGTCGGCTGGGGGGCTGGTCGCGCTGGCGCTCAAGAACGGCGCCGTGATCGCCTGGGGGGACAACAACTTCGGCGAGACCGAGGTGCCCGCGGACCTCGCGTCCGGGACGAGTCAGATCGCCGCCGGCTGGACGCACGGGCTCGGCCTCAAGGGCGGCAAGGTGTACGCGTGGGGGAACGACTGGTACGGCCAGACCGATCTTCCGGCAACGGTGTCCAGCGGTGTGACGGCGATTTCCACCAGTTCGGTGCACAGTCTCGCGTTGCTTCAGAACGGCCAGGTCGTGAGCTGGGGCAGCCGGTCGGACGTGCCGGACTTCGCGCAGTCGGGCGTCGCCGCGATCTCGGCGGGTGGGGACCACAACCTCGTGCTGAAGAACGGCGGCGTGCTCGCGTGGGGCAACAACACGTATGGCCAGGCAACGGTTCCGGCGGCGGCGCAATCCGGGGTGACGGCGATTTCGACCGGATTCGAGCACAGTCTCGCGCTCAAGAACGGCGGCGTGCTCGCGTGGGGGCGCGACAACGTCGGCCAGACTGACGTGCCGCCGGCGGCGACGAGCGGGGTGGTCGCGATCGACGCGGGATGGAACCACAATCTCGCGTTCAAGGCGGACGGGTCCGTCGTCGGCTGGGGCAACAACACCTACGGCCAGGCGACCGTGCCTCGGCCGCCGATCTGCGGGCCGGTTGCCAGCGGGTCCGCGGGCGACGAGTTCAGCCTGGTGGTGACGGATCGTTCGATTCCCTGCCACTGAACCGAAAAACGGAGGGGCGGCACTCGGCCGCCCCTCCGCCGGGATGGGTCAGGAAATGGTGCCCGACGGGCTGAAGCTGGTGCCCGACGCGGCGGTGCACTGCATGGTCCAAGGAGTCCAGCTGCCGTCGGACGCCTTGTGGAACTCGAGTTGCGCGGAGAGCGCCGTGTCGAGGCCGAACGTCACCGTGCCGGGGCTGGCCGGCGCGGTGTAGGTCGGGATCGACGACGTCGACGTCTGCGCGATGTTCACCGTGATCGGGCCGCCCGCCGGGTAGATCTGCTCCGGGATCTGCAGGCCGGAGGCGTCCGACGGGGAGAGCGAACCGTTGTCGACGGTGATCGGGACGTCGGCGGTGCCGCGGATTCCGTCGTAACCCGCGGCGGTGAGCAGCGCGTGGACCAGCGCGGTGATGGTCGCGGTGCCGGAAACGTTGGTCGGGGTCGTGGTGCCGTTCACAGGGATCGTGTCCGGGCCGTTGAACTGCGCGGTGACCGCCACGTTCTGCGCCGGGATGGCCGGGAACGTGCAGCTGTAGGTCGCGGGTCCTGCCTGGTAGGTCGCGGTGGCGGCCGAGGCCGTGCCCGCGGTCAGGACCGCGATCGCGCCTACCGCGACGCCGGTCATCACGCCGGTGGACAGTTTGCTGAGCCGGGGCATACCATTCTCCTTAGATCGGACTGCAGTTTTCGCGGCGATCCTGCGCAGTGGGGACGGAGGTTTCCGCGGATTCCGTTCCGGGACATTCGCCGGGAACGGGGATCGGCTCGGTAGGGAATCCCGGCCGCGAGCCCAAGGTTACCCGTGAGTTCAGTCGACAACAACCCTGCTCCGCGCCTGGTCCGCAGGTCGGCAACTGGACCGATTCTTTTGTCAGTGGCAGCGTAAACAGTATCGGCGTTTCGTGCGGGGGTGACAATTAATTCAAGATCAGGTATGCGAAAAAGGAGTACCGGAAAGGTATCCGGTACTCCTTTTTCATGGGATTGATCAGTTCTTCGAGGTCAGGGTCAGGGATATCGTGTTGTCCGGTCCGGACACCAGCGCGCCGAGTGCGAGATCGGCGATGAAGCAGTTCTTGAAGTCCGGAATGGTGTAATTGCCGGTGAGCGTGATCGGCTTGGTGATGTCGACGTTCGCCGCGCTCAGGGTCAGGTCGATCGGCTTGACGGTCGTGCAGCTGCCGGGCACGGTCGGCACCGGGAAGACCGGCACGATCGGGCCCGCCCAGATGTCGCTGATCTCCATGTTCGCGGTTTCGTGGGTGGTGAGGGTGCCGTTCGCGAGGCTGCCGGTCGCGGGCGCGGTCGGGGTGACGGTGACCGTCGCCTTGATCTTGAAGCCGCCGGCGAGCAGCGAAATGTGCGCGGTGGACGGCGGCAATTGCAGATTGGCGTTGAGTCCGACGGCTCCGGTTTGGTCGTCGACCAGGAGATTTCCGGCGAGAGTTCCGGGGCCGAGGTCGAGCGTGCTGCCGGTCTTCTTCACGACCGTGCTTCCCGCCACCGAGTAGGAGATCGGAATGGGTATTTCGGTCGCCGACGCGGGAACGGCGGAGGCGAGGCTGACCGCGGTCGCGGCGGCCGCGGCGAGCACGCCGATTCGGGCGATCCGGGAAATGGGCATGACGGTACTCCTTCGGCGGTGAGGAAACAGAATTTCATCGGGGCGCGAGATCCGTGACGTACCAGTTTCCGTCAATGCGCTGAGCGGTGACGGACAGTTGTGCCGCAGCGGTTTCCGGAGTGGCGGAATTCCCCCTCGTGGCGGACTGGTCGAGGAAAACGAGCAACTGTGCGTTGTTTTCGGTGAGTTGCTGGACGGACGTGGCGGAGACTCGCGAGGCGAGGGTCAGTCGCTGGCCCGGGGCCATGGTGCGGACCTGGGCGAAGAGCTTCTCGTAGGAATCGCGGGCGTGGCCGCGCAGCAGGGTGGCGGCGGCGTTCTCGGTGACGCCGGTTTTGTCGTAGGTGTAGGAGAAGATCTTGTTGAGGGTGAGGCTGATGGCGGAGGTGACTTCGGCGGTGGCGGGTTTATCGGTCAGCGCGTGGTTTGAGGCGGCAGCGGACGCGGAGGTGGAGCGGGCTTCGACGGTGCACCAGACGCCGACGGCGGTGAGGAGGACGGTCAAGGCCAGGAGGAGTGCGGGGAGGCGGCGGGTGTTCGCGGGTTCGGGGTCCGGGGAAGGTGGGGTGGTTGGCTCGGCGTCGAGTGGGTCGGCGGCCGAGGGCTGAGTGGATTTGGTTTCGGAGAGGGGAGTTTGGACCGGTTCGGTGGCGGTGGGTGGTTGATGGGGATTGGAGGTTGGTGCGGACTGCTCGGGAGTTGAGCCGGTGAGTGACGGGGCGGCTTCCGCGGTGGTGGGCGGGTGAGCGGCTGTGTTGGCTGGCTGGGCGGTTTCGGCGGAGGTAAACGCCTCGCCAGTATTGGCTGGCTGGGTGGCTTCTGCCGCGGCATTCGCACGGCCGGTGTTGGGTGGTTGGGTTGCTTCGGCTGCGGTAGGTGCCTGGCCGGTGTTGGGTGGCTGGGTTGCTTCTGCCGTGGCAGGCGCGTGGCCGGTGTTGGGCGGCTTGGTGGCTCCGGCTGCGGTAGGTGCCTGGCCCGTGTTGGGCGGTTGGGTTGCTTCTGCCGTGGCAGGCGCGTGGCCGGTGTTGGGTGGTTGGATGGCTCCGGCTACGGCTCCGGCAGCGGTAGACGCGTGGCCGATGCTGGCTGGTTGGGCGGCTTTTGCTGAGGCGCACGCCCGGCCCGTCTGGGCTGGCCGGGCGGTTTCGGCTGCGGCAGGCATCTGACCAGTACTGGCTGCACCCGGCTGAGTGGTCTCGGCGGAAGCGGCGAGCGGGTCTTCGGATGAGCTTGTGCCAGCTGGGAAATCGGCAGGTCCAGTGCGGGACTTCGACCGGCGCAGACTGAGTTTCATGATCCGGCGACCCCCAACTGCTCCAGGGTGCTGAGTTTCCAGCCTGACGCCGTGCGGGTCAGGGTCGCGGCCAGGCGGGTCCGGCGGATGGGCTGGGCGGCGCCGTCCTTGGACACGGTGATTTCCACTGACGCGAGGAGTTTCGCCGTACCGGCTTCGGCGTCCAGGTCGGAGAGTCCGGCGTCTAGGACGTGGCCGGTCGTCGTGGAGCCGTCGGGTGGGACGTTGCCGGGCAGGGTTGTTTGGAGGGCGCCGGTTGTCGCGGCTTGCCAGCGGGCCAGGTCCTGATCTCGGTGGTGGGGGTCGAAGGTGGTGACGGTGGCGATCAGGGTTCGGCCAGCCGCCACAGCTTCGTCTCGGGTCTCGCCTGCGGTTGAGGTCGGAGCGGTTGCGGCGTCGTGCCACGACCAGGCTGACCAGGCGGCGAAAGCGGTGGCTGCGGTCAGGGCGATTCCGGCGACCCACGTCATGGTGCGGCGGGACTTGGCGGTCGAGCTGTCTTCGTCGACGGGTGGGCTGTCGGCAACTGAGTCGGCGGCAGGGGAAATGGCGTCGTCGATGGCAGCGGGACGCTCGGAGTCGTCGATGGGACGGGAATCGTCAACCTCAGCACCAGAAGCGGCGCCACCGGAAGAAGCCACCTCCGGCGACACCTTCAGTTTCCCCGGCGTAGCCACAGCATCTCCTCCAGATCAGTCGACGTCGGAAGCCCGCCAGCCACCCCGGAGAGACCCCCGGGCTTGGCAGGTTCCGGCACCCCGGCATGCGGTGCGTTCTGCGAACCGCGCACCGAGGACGGGTCTCCAGCGGGCAGGGTGCAGGCGGCGGCGGTGTTGAACGGGAGCACCGGCAGGTCCTCGCTGCTGCGGTACTTCGTGCTCTCGTAACCCTTCCGGCACGGAGGCGGGTCGAAGAACGTCAAGGCCAACGACAGTTTCCCGCCGTCGGGGGTGATCGCCGACGACGTCGCGGCCACGGTTTTCGGCAGGGTCACCAGCAGCTGCTCCAGACCGTCGGTTCGGGCGCTGAAGACGTCGGCCGTCGTGAGCAGGTTTGCCATCAGGATGGGCAGGCCTGGGCTGGTGTCCCGCAGCAAGCCCGTCACCTGGGTAGCGGCGGGCGGGGCGGTGGCGATCAGTTTCCGCAGGTCGCCGTCGGAGGACGCTAGCTGCGAGGCGAACAGGCGGGCGTTTCGGCTGAAGTCTCGCCACGCGGTCGAGGAGGCGGCTTGGGTTTTCAGGACCGTCGAGCCGTCATCGATGAGTTTCACCGTCGAGGGCAGATGGCTGGAGGCGGAGTTGGTGAAGGACCTCGCGGTGTCCATCAGCAGTTGCAGATCCGGGCCGCTGCCTTGCAACGCGTTGTCCAGTTCGTTCACCACGGTGCGCAGGTCCTCTGTCGGGACCGAAGCGGTCAGGGAGTCCACATCGGACAGGAACGTCTGCACGGGAAGCGGCAGAGCGGTTGCGCTGCGGGGGATTACGCTGCCGTCCTCCAGAAAAGGCCCCTGGTCGGTTGAAGGTTGCAGGTCGACGTATTGCTCGCCCACCGCGGAACGGTTCGCGACGATTGCGCGGGAGTGTGAAGGGATCGGCGGAGCGGACGTGTCCAGCAGCAGGTCCGCTTCCATGCCGTGGTCGGTCAGGCGCAGTTGACCGATCCGGCCGACGGCCACGCCTCGATAGGTGACCTCGCCGTTGGTGAAGATGCCGCCGCCTTCCGAAAGCTCCAGGCGGACGGTGTAGGTACCGGCACCGAGAAGGCGGGCGATTCCGGCGTATTTCGCGCCGACGAAGGAAGTCGCGGCCAGCGCGACGATCACGAAGGCGATGACCTGGACCCGGATCCGTCTGGTGAGCATCAGTGACCCCCAGGCGAAAGCGGCAGGGTCGGGAGTCCTGGTGGGACGCCTTGGCCAGGCGGCGGCAGCGGGACGCCGGGGCCGGGAACCATCGAGGCGTAGACGTTCACGTAGTCGCCCTTGATCGCGTCCAGCACGGGGTCGGTGAACGGGAACGAGGGCAGGATTTCCAGCGCCTTGGGCAGGTTTTGCCCGGCATCGGCCAGCCGGCGCAGGATGGGGGCGAGTGCGCGCAGGTCGGCGGCCAGGTCGTCGCGGCTCTTGTTCGTGACGTCGGTGGCCACTGTGGACAGTTGGTCCAGCGATTGCAGCATCGTCACCAGCTGCGGCCGCTGGTCGGTGAGGGTCTTCAATCCTGGCGTCAGGTCGGTGAGGGCGTCGGCGATCTGCGAGTTGCGGTCGGCCAGCGTCGCGGAGAGGTGGTTGAGGCCGTCCAGCGCGGCGGTGATGTCGTGGCGGTGGGCGTCGAGGTTCGTCATCAGCTGGTCGACTCCGGCGAGGAAGCTGCGGATCTCTTCCTCGTTGCCGTCCATGGCTTTCGTCAGTTCGCGGTTGATCGTCTGCAGCTGGCCGATTCCGCCGCCGTTGAGCAGCAGCGACAGCGCGCCGAAGATCTCCTCGAACTCCGGGTTGCGGTTGGTTCGCGACACCGGGATGACGGCTTTGTCGCCCAACTGGCCGGAGGGGGACGTGACCGGCGCGGCCAGTTCGACGAATTTCTCGCCCAGCAGTGAAGATTGCCGCAACCGCGCGACGGCGTTCGCGGGCAGGCGGACGTCGCCGTTGACGGCCAGGACGGTTTCGGCGGTCCAGCCGTCGGAGCCCAGCCGGATCGATTGGACGCGGCCGACGGGGACGTCGTCCACCTTCACCGCGGCCTGCGGGACCAGGTCCAGGACGTCGGCGAACTGGACGGTGATCTCGTACGGATGCGCGCCGAGGTCCGCGCCGCCGGGTAATGGGAGGTCGTAGACGCCGTGGAAACCGCTGGGTGCCGCACAGCCGGCGAGCGTGCTCACCGCCAGTGCGAGGAAAAGCCGTCGCGCCTTCATCGGCCGCCTCCCGTCACGGCCGCGTCCGTTGCCGGCAGCGGCAGGTATTCCAGCAGGTCGGAGCGGCCCTGCAGACGTCCGGTGGCCGGATCGACCGCGTTCAGCACGTTCTGGGCGGCCAGCGGGGCGACGTCCAGCGCTTCGGCCAGCGAAGCGCGTTGGTCGACCAGGATCTGCGTCGTCTTGGCCAGTTTGTCTACATTGGACTTGATAGCAGCCCGGTTGTCCCGGATGAAGCCCTGGACGGAGGCGAGCGCGCTGGCCAGCGAGCGCAGCGCGTCAGAGAGCTCGAAGCGGTTCGCGGCGAGGGTGTCGGACACTTTGGCCAGCTGCTGGTTCACGTCCGCGACCTGGTGATCGTTCGTGGCGAGCATGGTGGTGAACTTCTGCAGCTCGTCGACCGTGCCGAACAGGTCCGAGGAGTTGCCCGCCAGCGTGCGCGCGAGGCGGGCGAAGTCGCGGACGGAGGTGTTGAACGCCTTGCCGTTGCCGTCCAGGTTCGCCGCGCCCGTCCGCAGAAGATCCGACAACGCGCCGTTGGAGTTCGCGCCGTTCGGACCGAGTGCTTTGCTCAGCGTGTCCAGACTCGAGTAGAGCTGGTCCAGCTCCACCGGCGTGCCCGTGCGGTCGGTGCCGATCACCGCGCCGTCGGCGAGGCGCGGGCCGCCCCGGGCGAGTTTGCCCAGCTGGACGTAGCGGTCCGCGACCACGCTTGGCGCGATGACCAGCGCGGTGGTGTCTGCGGCGACCGGGATGTGCGGATCTACCGATAAGTCGACACGGACCTGCTCGCCCTGCGGGAGCACCGCGGTGACCTCGCCGACCTTCACCCCGAGCACCCGGACGTCGGATCCGCTGTAGACACCGACGGCCCGCGAAAAGTACGCCGTGACGCGGTATCGGCCCGATCCGGAGAACACCCACCACAGCACGCCGCAGACCACCAAGGCCATCACCAGCACGAAGACGACGAAACGGTATGCGCGCGTGGTCATTTCGCGCCTCCTCTCGGCGGGATGCACGGATCGCGGTTCTCCGGGATGAGGCCGCACAGGTAGCTGTCGAGCCAGCGGCCGTTGCCCGCGGTGTTGTTCAGCACGCGGAAGTACGGCCCGGCGAGTTTGAGGCTTTGCGTGAGGTTCGCGTCTTGGCGTTGCAGCAGGTCGGTCACCTGGCCGAGCTGCTTCAACGCTGGCGCGAGCTGCGCGGTGTTGTCCGAAACCAAGCCGGACAGCTGCTTCGCGAGCTGCTGGGTTCCGACGAGCAGCTGGTGGATCGCCTCGCGGCGGTGGTCCAGTTCGGTGAGCAGCAGGTCGCCGTCCTTGACGAGCTTCTCGAAGTCGTCGTTCGAGTTGGCGAGCGTGGTGGTGAGTTTGCGCGCGTTGGCCAGCAGTTCGGCGATCTCGTTGTCGCGCGACGAGACCGTTTTCGACAACGCGCTGAGCCCGTCGAGCGCGGTGCGGACGTGCTGCGGCGAATTGCGGAAGGTGTCGCTGATCGTTGAGAAGCTGGTCGCGAGCTGTTTCGTGTCGATCGCGCCCGCGGTGTCGGCGAGGCCGTTGAACGCGTCGGTCACGTCATACGGGGTCACTGTGCGGTCGCGCGGGATGGGCTGGTCCGGGTTCTGCTCCGCGCGGCCGGACGGGTCGAGGGCGAGGAATTTCCGGCCCAGCAACGTTTTGATCTTGATCTGCGCCGACGTCCGGTCGCCGATCCAGGCGTTCTTCACCCGGAAGCTGACCAGCACGTGGTCGTCGTCGAGGTCCACTTGGGACACCTCGCCGACCTTGATCCCGGCGATCCGCACCTCGTCGTCGGCCTGCAGCCCGGCGGCCTCGCCGAATTCGGCCTGGTAGGTGGTACCGCCGAGGAACGGCAGGTTGTGGTAGTTCAGCGTGCCGGTGAGGATCGCGGCCAGCGCGACGCTGCCGACGATGCCCAGCACGAGCGGATTGCGCTCCCGGAACGACTTCACGCGCCACACCTCGCCGCGGTCGCCGCCACTCCGCGCGGCGGCGAAGTTTCCAGGACGGCCTTGCACAAGTAGAAGTTCATCCACGAGCCGTACGACCCGAGCGTGCCGATGCGGTCCAGCTTCTTCGGCAGCGTGGTCAGGGCCTTGTCCACGTCGGCTTCCCCCTTGTTCAAGTTCTGGGTCAGCGCGTCGAGACCGGAGACGCTGTCCTTCAGTCCCGGCCGGATTTCGGTGAGCAGACCGCTGGTGGACTGGGTCAGCTCGGCCAGGCCGGACACCGCGTCGCCGATCGCCGTGCGGTCCTCGGCGAGGCCGGACACGAGCTGGCGCAGGGTCGACACCAGCGTCGCGAGCGAATCCCCCTTGCCGTTCACGGTTTTCAGCACCGAGTTCAGGTTGCCGATCACCTCGCCGATCACGCGGTCCCGGCTGGCGAGGGTGCTGGTGAGCGATCCGGTGTGCTGCAGCAGTTCGGTCACCGTGCCGCCTTCTCCTTGCAGCACTTGGACAATCTCGCCGGAGAGGTCGTTGACGTCCTTGGGCGACAGGGCCTGGAAGAGCGGTTTGAAGCCGTTGAACAGGTCGGTCAAGTCGAGTGCCGGAGTTGTGCGGTCGAGGGGGATTTCGCCGTCCGGAGGCAACACCCCGGCGGCGGCGCGGGGGCGTTCCAGTGCGAGATAGCGCTGGCCGACCATGTTGCGGTACTTGATCACCGCGGTCACGTTGGCGGGCACCGTGCGGCCGTTCTCGAGCGAGAAGCTGACGTGCGCGCGATTGTGATCGATCACCCCGAGGTCTTCGATCTGCCCGACCTTCACTCCGGAAATTCGCACGTCATCGCCGACATTCAACGCGGTGGCATCGAGGAAAGTGGCCCCGTACCGCTGGCTTCCGCCGACCGAACCGCCGGTGATCGACAACGCGAGAACGACCGTCGCGAGGACCGTGACCAGGATGAAGATCAGGCTTTTGACCAGGGGAGCGACAAGGTTTCTCACTTCGCCGTCACCTCCGTTCCGCGGTAGAGCGGGCCGACGAGCACGCTGCCCCAGGTCGGCACGTCAGCGGTCGACATGCCCAGCGACGGCGCGATCAGCGGGGCCAGGAACTGCTGCTCCTGCGGGGAATTCGCGATGCCGAGGTCGCCGGTCGACGGCGTGGTCGCCGGAGTTCCGGCGCTCGGCACGACCCCGCTCGGGTAGCAGCGCGGGCCGGTCTTTTCGGTGTAGGCGGGCGCGTCCTTGCCCGGCACGTATTTCCCGCGCGACTGCGACACGGTGACCTCGACGTGCAGGCCGGGTTCCTTCGATCCGGCGCCGAGGATCCGGTCCATCGACGGTTTCATGTCGGTGAGCGCCTGTAGAGTGCAAGGGAAGCTGGGGGAGTACTTAGCGCCGATTTCGAGCGGACGGCGGCTGTCCGCGGACAACGCGATGATGTTGTTCCGGTTCTGCCGCAGGAACGTCGTGAGGTCTCGCGACGACGTCGTGACCTGCTGATACAGCGAGCCGAGGTCCGTGCGCTTCGCGTCGACCGTGCCGAGGGTGACCGACGAATCGGTGAGCGCGTCGAGCAGATCGGGCGCGATGTCGCCGTACATCCGGGTGACGGTGGCCAGGTCGCGCACGTTGCGGTCCAGCTGCGGCAGGTTCGGGTTGAACCGCCGCAGATAGTCCGACGCGGTCGCCAACGTCTGGCCCAGTTGCGCGCCGCGGCCTTGCAACGCCGTCGAAACCGCGGTCAGCGTGGTCGCGAGTTTCTGCGGCTGGACGGCCTTCAGCACCGGCAGCAGGTTGTCGAAGACCCGCTCCAGTTCGATCGCGTTCGCCGACCGGTCCTGCGAGATTACGTCTCCGGCCTGCAGGGGGCGCTTCCGGCCAGTGTCCGGAATGGACAGTTGGACGTACCGTTCGCCGAAGAGGGTCTTGGGCACGAGCAACGCGGAAACATTGACCGGCAGCCATTTCACCTGCTCCGGGTCCAGCGCCAGCGAGATCTCGGCGCCGCCGCGGATCGCGTGCACACCCCGGATCTCGCCGACCACGACGCCGCGCGCCTTCACCTGCCCGCCCGCGCGCAGCTGGTTGCCGACGCGGTCGGCCTGCAGCGTCACCGGGACCGTGGTGGTGAAGTCCTTGTTGTAGATCTTCACCGTGAGCAGCACGAACGCCGAGAGCGCCGCCAGGAACAGCACCCCGGCGGTGCGGACTCGGGTCTTGTGCCAGCGCCGGTTCATCCGGCCACCTGGACGGTCGTCGTGGCGCCCCAGATGGCGAGGCTGAGGAAGAAGTCCAGGACGCTGATCGCGACGATCGCCGTCCGCACCGCCCGGCCCACCGCGACGCCGACGCCTGCTGGACCGCCGCTCGCGCGGAAGCCGTAATAGCAGTGCGCGAGCACCACGACGACGCTGAAGATCAGCACTTTCCCGAACGACCACAGCACGTCGCCGGGCGGCAGGAACAGCAGGAAGTAGTGGTCGTACGTGCCCGCCGACTGCCCGAAGCCCCACACCGTGACCTGCCGCGACGCGAGATACGACGACAACAGCCCCACGGCGTACAGCGGAATCACCGCGACGAACCCGGCGATCACCCGCGTGGTCACCAGGTACGGCACGCTCGGGATGCCCATCACCTCGAGCGCGTCGATCTCCTCCGAGATCCGCATCGCGCCCAGTTGCGCGGTGAACCCGCAGCCGACCGTCGCCGACAACGCCAGCCCAGCCACCAGCGGCGCGATCTCGCGCGTGTTGAAGTACGCCGAAATGAACCCGGCGAACGCCGACGTGCCCACCTGGTTCAGCGCCGAATACCCTTGCAGCCCCACGACAGTCCCGGTCGCGACGGTCATCCCGACCATCACGCCGATCGTCCCGCCGATTACCGCCAGCGCGCCGCTGCCGAAGCTCACCTCGGCCAGTAGCCGGACGATTTCGCGCAGGTACCGGTGCACCGCGCGCGGCACCCAGCCGAGCGCGCGCAGGAAGAACAGGATCTGGTCGCCGAGAGTGTCGAGGAAGCCCAGCCTGCGGTCGATGGCCTCGAGCACGCGCGTCGGAGTCGGGGTGGCCATCAGCTTCCCTTCGGCGGCACGAGCTGGAGGTACACCGTGGTGAGGATCAGGTTCAGCACGAACAGCAGCAGGAACGTGATGACGACGGACTGGTTCACCGCGTCGCCCACGCCCTTCGGCCCCCCGCGCGGATTCAGCCCGCGATAGGACGCGACGACCGCCGCGACGAACCCGAACAGCAGCGCCTTGATCTCGCTGATCCACAGGTCGGGAAGCTGTGCCAGCGCGGAGAAACTCGCCAGGTACGCGCCCGGCGTGCCGCCCTGCATGATCACGTTGAAGAAGTAGCCGCCGAGCACGCCGACCACGCTGACCATGCCGTTGAGGAACACCGCCACGCCCATCGCGGCCAGCACGCGCGGCACGATCAGGCGCTGGATCGGCGAAACTCCCAGCACCTCCATCGCGTCGATCTCCTCGCGGATGGTGCGGGAACCGAGATCCGCGCACATCGCGCTGCCGCCCGCGCCCGCGATGAGCAGCGCGGTCACGATCGGGCTGGCCTGCTGGATGATCGCCAGCACGCTCGCCGCGCCGGTGAACGACTGCGCGCCGATCTGCGTGGTCAGCGACCCGATGTGCAGCGCGATCACCGCGCCGAACGGGATCGACACCAGCGCGGTCGGCAGGATCGACACGCTCGCGATGAACCAGAACTGCTGCACGAGTTCACGGAACTGGAACGGACGGCGGAACGTCAGCCGGACGACGTCGAGCCCCAGTGCGTAAAGCCGGCCGGTCTGGTGCAGTGCCGCGGCGCCGGGAAACGCCATCGCCCGACCTCCCAGCAATTTCCGGGCACGGCGGAATGCCCGCCGAACGCCCGTTCCGGTGCTGATCCGTTTGGCGGACCGGGACGGAAGCGAAAGCGTCGGCGGGGTTACCGTGCGGTTTCGTTACTGGTCAGTACGCTAACGAGGGCCTTGCCCGCAGACAAGAACTTGCCCCGTCCTGCGGGGTCACGGCGTCGTAACCGCCGAATTCTTGTGCGGTTGTGACAACTGCGGGGAATGCGGTTGTCAGTGCCGGAAAATAAATACCGGTGCGGCGGTTTCCGGATATTTCAGCGGGCGAGCCAGCGGTGCAGCGAAGCGGTCAGCGCCTCGGGTGCGTCGAGCTGGATGAGGTGTCCGGCCGAACGGACCAATTCCAGTCCGGCACCCGGGATCATCCCGGCGAGCCGGTGCGCGCGGTCGACCGGGATCCAGGTGTCCTCGGTGCCCCACACGACGAGCGTGGGCACGCTGATGTCGCGGTAGCGTGGCTCGATTTCGTCGGTGTACCGCTGATCGGCCTGCGCGATCTGCCGGTAGAAGGCCGCCTGTCCAGACGAACCGAGCCACGGCGTGACAAGCATGTCGTGCGCTTCGGCGGACAACGGACGCTGGGCGGCACCGGCGATGTACTCCCGCACCAGTGCCTCGTGCAGGTTCGGTGGCAACTGTGCGAACACGTCCGCGTTCTCCGACACCAAACGGAAGAATTCCGAACCCCACGGTGCCAGCGCGACGACGTCCACCAGCGCCAGCGACCGATAAGCCGCGCCGTGCAACAGAAACGCGCGCAGGCTGACCGCGCCGCCGTAGTCGTGCGCCACGACGTCCGGCTCTTCGAGACCCCAATGGTCTAACAGCGCGGCGAACGTCTCGCCCTGCGCGGCCAGTGAGACGTCCTGGCCGTCCGCCATCGTGGAACTGCCGTAGCCGGGCATGTCCCACAGGTACACGGTGAAATCCTGCGCGAACGTCGAAGCGATCGGCTCCCACAGCTTCGACGACCACGGCGTCCCGTGACAGAACACGAGCGGCGGCCCCGCACCCTGTCGGGACCACCGCACCTGCTGCCCGTGCTTGCCCTGCCAGTCGAAGACCTCCATCAGCGCTTCAGGTCCGCGACGATCTCGTACGAACGCACGCGGTCCTCGTGACCGTGCACCATCGTGGTGATCATCAGCTCGTTGGCGTCGGTGTCGGCCAGCAACTGGTCCAGTCCCTTCCGGACGCTCTCCGGCCCGCCGACGATGCTCGACCCGAACCGCTCAGCGAGGAACGCGCGGTCCATCTCGGTGTACGGGTACTCGGCGGCGTCCTCCGGCGTCGGCAGCGCGATCGGGCGGCCGCGGCGGAGGCTGAGGAAGGTCAGCCCGCTCGGCCCGGCCAGATACTCCGCGCGCTCGTCGGTCTCGGCGGCGATCACCTGCACGCCCAGCATCACGTACGGCTCCGAAAGCACCTCGGACGGACGGAAGTTCTCGCGGTACAGGCGCACCGCCGGAATCGTGTTCTCGGCCGCGAAGTGGTGCGCGAAGGAGAACGGGAGCCCCAGCCGTCCGGCCAGCTGCGCGCTGAAGCCGGACGAGCCCAGCAGCCACACCGGCGGCTTGTTGCCCTCGGCGGTGACCGCGTTGACGCCGCGCGCCGCGTCCGGTTCGAAGTAGCTGATGAGCTCCATCAGGTGCTCGGGGAAGTTCTCCGCGGACAGCCCGCCCGGCCCGCGCAGCGCGAGCGCGGTGCGCTGGTCGGTGCCCGGCGCGCGGCCGATGCCCAGGTCGATCCGGCCCGGGTGGAACGCCTCCAGCGTGCCGAACTGCTCGGCCACCACGAGCGGCGCGTGGTTCGGCAGCATGATCCCGCCGGAGCCGACGCGGATGCTCTCGGTGGCGTCCGCGACGTGCCCGATCAGCACCGCCGTGGCCGAGCTGGCGATGCCGGGCATGTTGTGGTGCTCGGCGAGCCAGTACCGGTGATAGCCCAGCCGCTCGGCGTTGCGGGCGAGATCGAGCGTGTTGCGCAGCGCCTCGCCGACCCCCTTCCCTTCGGAAACGGGGGAGAGGTCGAGCACGGACAGCGGCACGTCAGGCAGGGAGGTCACGAACAGCCGTAACGCGCGCGGCCGCGATTCCCTTCCCGCCTCACGCGTGCGGCAGCCAGTCCGGGTTCGAGGCGAGCACGATCAGCTGCTGCGTCGCCCGGGTGAGCGCGACGTACAGCACGCGCCGCCCGGTCGAGGACTCGGTGACCAGGTCCATCGGCTCGACCAGCACGACCGCGTCGTATTCGAGGCCCTTCGAATCGAGGGACCCGACGACCTTGAGCCGCTCGTCGGTCTGCCCGGCGAGCCAGCCCTCGACCTCTTCGACGCGGTCCATGGCGGTGATCACACCGACCGTGCCCTCGACCGCGCCGAGCAGTTCCTTCGCCGCGGACTGCGTCGCAGTCGCCAGCGCGGCCTGGTCGACCGGTCGGACCTCCGGCTCGATCCCGGTGGTGCGCACGGCCTTGGGCAGCTCGTCGGCCTGCGCGTGGCCGGCCACGACCTTCGCCGCCAGGTCGAAGATCTCCGCCGAGTTCCGGTAGTTCGTGCGCAGCGTGAAGCGCCGCCGCGTGGTCTTCACGCCGAACGCCTGGTCGCGCGCCTGCGCCGCCTCGTCCGGATCCGGCCACGAGCTCTGCACCGGGTCGCCCACGACGGTCCAGCTCGCGTACTTGCCGCGACGGCCGACCATCCGCCACTGCATCGGCGAAAGGTCCTGCGACTCGTCGACGACCACGTGCGAGTACTCGTCGTAGTGCTCCGGGCGGTGCGGCGCGCCTCCGGAACTGCCGCGCTCCGGGGCCACCTCGACCACGGTCTGGCGACGGCGCCGCTTCGGCTCCGGCCCGACCAGCACGCGCAGTTCGTCCAGCAACGCGATGTCGGCCACCGACCAGCCGCGCGAACGGTCCGCGAAATCGGCCGCCAGCAAGCTGATCTCGGTCCGGTTCAGGATGCCCTTCGACGCCGCGGCCAGCCGTTTCTCGGCGCCGAGCCACTTGAGCACCTGCGCCGGGTACAGCGTCGGCCACCACACCACGAGGAAACGGTGGAAGTCGATGCGCTCGCCGAGATCGTTGATCAGCTCCGCGCGGTCGCTCTCCTTGCCGTCCGCCTTCGCGTACTCCTCGGCCTTGTCCGCGAGCGCGGCCAGAAGCAGCTCTGCCACGCGTACGCGCGACCGGTTCGGCGGCGCGCCCTGCGTGTGTGCCTTGCGCCGTACCTTCTCCAGCTCGCGCGCGGTGAGCTTCAGGACTTCGCCGCGGTAGACGATCTTCAGCTCCGTCGGCGCTTCGGGCGGGGTGTCGCGCAACGCGCGCAGAAGCACCTTTCGCATCCGCAGCGAACCCTTGATCGCGGCCAGCGCGGCTGTGTCCTGTCGCGTCGCTTCGAGACCGTCGAGCACTTCGCCGAGCGCGCGCAGTTCGACGTTCGTTTCGCCCATCGACGGCAACACACGCGAGATGTACGTGGTGAAGACGCCCGAAGGGCCGATCACCAGCACGCCCGCGCCGCCGAGCTGACGGCGGTGCCGGTACAGCAGGTACGCCGCGCGGTGCAGCGCGACAGCCGTCTTGCCGGTGCCCGGACCGCCGGTGATCTCGGTGACCCCGCGCCACGGCGCGCGGATGACGTCGTCCTGTTCCTTTTGGATCGTGGCGACGATGTCGCGCATCTTCTCGCCGCGCGAGCGGCCGAGCGCGGCCATCAGCGCGCCCTCGCCGACGATCTGCATGTCCTCGGGCACGGCGTCGGCGATCAGCACGTCGTCGTCCACGTCGAGCACAGTCTGCCCGGAGCAGCGGATGACGCGGCGGCGCACGACGTCCATCGGCTCCTCGGCGGTGGCCTGGTAGAACGCGGCGGCGGCGGGCGCTCGCCAGTCGGTGACCAGGTTGTCGAACTCGGTGTCGCGGATGCCGAGGCGGCCCACGTAGATGTGCTCGCGGTCGAGGTGGTCGAGCCTGCCGAAGACCAGGCCCTCGTACTCGGCGTCGAGCGTCTGCAGGGTCTGGTTCGCGTGGTAGACCATCATGTCGCGTTCGAACAGCATCGACGCCTGCTCGAAGATCGCTTCGCGCTGGGCGCCTTGGCCCAGCTCGTAGCCCTTGGCCCGCATCGCCTCGGCCTGGGTCCGCAGCTCGGCGAGCCGCGTGTAGACCCGGTCGACGTGTGCCTGCTCGACGGCGATCTCAGCCCGTCTCACCCGGGGTTCCGACACGCAACGCTCCCTTGAACACCATGACTTCGCCTCTGGAGGGCGAAGAACGACTCTACGCGCCCGCGCGCGAGGGTTCGGCAAGTCCTGCCCAACGCCACATCGCGACCTTGGGCGAAGATGGCCGGGTGACGAGGATCGTGGCCGGGAAGGCGGGCGGACGGCGGCTGAAGGTGCCGCCCAAAGGCACCCGCCCGACGTCGGAGCGGGTGCGGGAAGCGCTGTTCAACGCCCTCGAAGTGGCCGGTGAGCTGGACGGAGCCCGAGTGCTCGACCTCTACGCCGGCTCGGGCGCGCTCGGTCTCGAAGCGCTTTCGCGAGGTGCTGCGGACGCGTGGTTCGTCGAAGCCGACCGTAAGGCGGCAGACGTGCTTCGCGGCAACGTCGCCGATTTACGGCTAGGCGGCACAGTGCGCGCGGGCCAGGTCGAGACGGTCGTCGCTGCTCCTGCGTCGGTGCAGTTCGACGTTGTGCTCGCAGACCCGCCGTACGCGGTCGATGCTGCTTCTCTGGGCACAGTGCTCGCTTCGTTGCACAGTGGTGGCTGGCTCGCTGACGGCGCGTTGACGGTGATTGAACGGGCTGCGCGCGACGGTGCTCCAGACTGGCCGTCGACGTTTAAGCCGCTTCGCGACAAGCGCTACGGCGACACCGCGCTGTACTGGGCGGAGTACGACAGCTCATCTGAGGTGTGACGCAGTCGTCACGAGTGCGCGCGCGACCGCGTGGCTTGATAGCGTCCGCGCCATGCGGCGTGCGGTCTGTCCCGGTTCTTACGATCCGGCCACCAACGGACATCTCGACATCATCGAGCGTGCTTCGGCGCTCTTCGACGAGGTTGTCGTCGCGGTGGGGGTGAACAAGAGCAAGAAGGGCCTCTTCAGCGTCGAGGAACGCATGGAGATCCTGCGCGAGATCACCGCGAAGCTGCCGAACGTACGCGTCGATTCGTGGCAGGGCCTGCTCGTGGACTACTGCCGCGACAACGACATCGCCGCGGTCGCGAAGGGCCTTCGCTCGGTCAGCGACTTCGACTACGAGCTGCAGATGGCTCAGATGAACCGCGAGCTCACCGGCCTCGAAACGCTGCTGATGGCCAACAACCCGGCGTACGGCTTCGTGTCCAGTTCGCTGGTCAAGGAGATCGCGGCGCTCGGCGGCGACATCGAGAACCTGGTGCCGCCGGTGGTGTACGAACGCCTCGTCGCGGTCTACGCCAAACAGGACTGAGCACCCCGGGACTGAGCACCGCCTCCGGCCGAAACGCCAGCCCGGCGGCCGATTTAGCCTGAACGGATTACAGCCTTCGTCGGGACTTCGGCCGCGTCCCGAAGCTGTTCACCTCACGTCATTCTGCGGACTACCCGACCGGGTTACCGTCCGAAAATGACCAACAACCGCAGCCGCATAGTCGGTGTCCTTTTCGCACTGCTGGTCGGTTTCCTGGGGTTCGGCACGGCCGCGGAGGCCGTTCCGATGTCCCCGGCGGCGCCGGCGTCCGTGCAGCCGAAGCAGAACTCCTGTGGGGATCTGTCCGGGTTCACGCACGTCAAGCTGTCCGCGCTGCCCGCACAGGCGACTGACACCTACAAGCTCATCCAGACGAACGGCCCGTTCCCGTACCCGAAGAACGACGGCGTCGTGTTCACCAACCGCGAGGGGATCCTGCCCTCCTGCGCGTCGAGCTACTACCACGAGTACACCGTGCCCACGCCCGGTTCGAGCAACCGCGGCACCCGCCGGATCGTGACCGGCCAGGGCGGCGAGTACTTCTACACCGGCGACCACTACGAGTCCTTCCAGGTCATCGACATCGACGGCGGCAGCACCCCGACGAAGTGCGGCGACCTGTCGAAGCTGAGCCCGGTCGGCTACTCGACGCTTTCCGACGAGGCCAAGAAGGTCGTCGACGGCGTGCGTGCGGGCACCCTCAGCGACGGCACGACCTACGAGAACCGCGAGGGCGTCCTGCCCGCGTGCGACGCCGGCTACTACACGCTGTACGACGTCGGCTCGGAGGACCGCGTGATCTCGGGCGACGGCGGCGAGCTGGTCTACACGCCGGACCACTACGCGACTTTCCAGAAGATCGACCTCAACGGCTGACCCAGGTCCGGAAGGGGCGGTTTCACCAGCGGGTGAAGCCGCCCCTTCTGTTAGGTGAGGACACGCCCGGTCGGGTGCTCGTTCACCGGTTCAGGCTGCGAAGCGGGCAGACTGGAAGCCAGTGATCGGGGAAACTGCTTGAGGGAGTGGCCGTGTACCGGGTTTTCGAGGCACTCGACGAGCTCGTCACGATCGTCGAAGAGGCCCGTGGGGTTCCCATGACGTCCAGCTGCGTGGTGCCCCGCGGCGACGTTCTCGAGCTGCTCGACGACGTCCGCGACGCGCTTCCCAGCGAAGTGGACGACGCGCAGGACGTTCTCGACAAACGAGACGACCTGCTGCTGGCCGCGCGCAAGGAGGCGGGGGAGACCGTCGCCGGCGCGAACGAGGAAGCCGAGCGGACCGTGTCGGACGCCACGTCCGAGGCCGAGCGCATCCTCGCCGACGCGCGCGCCCGCGCGGAGCAGATGCTGGGCGACGCGCACAACGAGGCCGAGCGCATGGTCGCGGGCGGACAGGCCGAGTACCAGAACCTCACCGAACGGTCCCGTGCCGAGTCCGAGCGGATGATCCAGGCCGGCCGCGACGCCTACGACCGCGCGATCGAGGACGCCCGCGCCGAACAGGCCCGGCTCGTCTCGCAGACCGAGGTCGTGCAGGCCGCGCACGCCGAATCCGCGCGCATCGTCGACGAGGCGCACTCCGAAGCCGACCGCCAGCGCGCCGACTGCGACGCGTACGTGGACGGCAAGCTGGCCGAGTTCTCCGAGCTGCTGGCCACCACGCTGCGCACCGTCGACTCGGGCCGCAACCACCTGCGTTCGCCCTCGACCGGCCACGGCAACGGCCGCTCGACGCTGTACGACTACCAGGTCTGAGTTCCCGCCGCGTGGATGTTCCGGGCCGGGTGGTACCGGATGCGCGGCGGTCATGCGCCCCGCCGACAGCCTCGGCATCCGTCCCGACCGGCACTGTGGCCTCGTGTGTGCCGGTCCCGGTTCCGGCCGCGATCGGCACTCGCCAGGTCCGGCCACCTCCAATGCGGTTGCGGGGCCTGCGTACGCTGGTAGGCGATGTCCGAAAACCCTGCCCAGAACCCCCGCCCCGCGCAGCTCGACGACCGCAGCCCGTGGGTGGTCGACACCCGTGAGCTCGGCCGCCGCGCGGGACTCAGCCGGGAGCTGCGCCGCGCCGCGCCCGTGCCGACCGCGCTCGGCGTCCCCGGCGTGCTCGAAATCCGCGAAGGCGAGCCCGTCGAGCTCGACCTGATGCTCGAATCCGTCGTCGAGGGCGTCCTCGTCACCGGCACCGCCACGGCGGTCGCCGCCGGCGAGTGCTCGCGCTGCCTCGACCCGGTCACCGAGAACATCGAGGTGGACCTCACCGAGCTGTTCGCCTACCCGGGGTCGGCCACCGAGGAGACCACCGACGAGGACGAGATCCCCCGCCTGATCGACGACCGGATCGACCTCGAGCCGACCGTCCGCGACGCCGTGGTGCTGGCGCTTCCGCTCGCCCCGCTGTGCCGCGAGGACTGCCCCGGTCTGTGCATCGAATGCGGCGTCAAGTGGGCCGATCTCGAGCCCGGACACGGGCATGAGAAGATAGACCCTCGGTGGGCCGCGCTGGTCGAGCGATTCGACGAGAACGCGGGCGAAAAGCCTGCGCACGGCTCCGGAGAGCAAGCCTGACGAGCGTCCAGCTCGATCCGGGAGAAGTAAGTTCGCTCGCATCCGCGAGCAGACCGTTTGAAGGAGATCTACTCGTGGCCGTCCCGAAGCGGAAGATGTCGCGATCCAACACGCGCTCCCGCCGCAGCCAGTGGAAGGCGGCTCCGGTTCAGCTGGTGCCCTGCTCCAACCGCGCCTGCCGCCAGCCGAAAATCCAGCACGTCGCTTGCCCGGCTTGCGGCCAGCACAACGGCCGCCAGGTCGTCGAGCCCGCCTGAGCGGGCAGCCGATCATGGGGGGTAAGCCCGTCGGAGGACCCGCGGCCGATCCCGCATCGTTGCTCGAGGCGCTCGGGGTCGTTCTCGACCCCGAGCTGCTCCGTCTTTCGCTCACGCACCGCTCGTACGCGTACGAGCACGGCGGCCTGCCGCCGAACGAGCGACTGGAGTTCCTCGGAGACGCGGTGCTCGGCCTCGTCGTCACCGACCACCTCTACACCACCCACCCCGACCTGCCCGAGGGCCAGCTCGCGAAGCTGCGCGCCAGCGTCGTCAACATGCACGCGCTGGCGGGCGTCGCACGCGGGCTCGGCGAGGGCGGGCTCGGGGCGCATCTGCTGCTGGGCAAGGGCGAAGAGCTCACCGGCGGCCGGGACAAGGCGAGCATCCTCGCCGACGGTCTCGAAGCCGTCATCGGCGCCACGTACCTCGCGCACGGCATCGAGGTCGCGCGCAAGCTCGTGCACCACCTCTTCGACGGGTTGCTGGCCGAGGCTCCGCTGCGCGGGGCAGGCCTCGACTGGAAGACCAGCCTGCAGGAGCTGACCGCCTCCGGGGGACTCGGCGTGCCCGAGTACCGCGTCGAGGACAGCGGTCCCGACCACCGCAAGGAATTCACCGCCACCGTGCTGGTGGCGGGCCGCGCGCTGGGCGAAGGCAACGGCACCACGAAGAAGGAAGCCGAGCAGAAGGCCGCGGAGACCGCCTGGCGGGCGCTGTCGGAGGAACTCGGCACCGGCGACGACGCGAGCTGAGTCGTTTTTTCTTCCCGGGGCCGGCCGACTTGACGTCGGCCGGCCCCGGTTTTTTGTTGCTGGGCACGGGCCCGCCGTTTTTTGTCGGGGGCGCCGGGCAGAATGAGCGCATGCCCGAACTACCCGAGGTCGAGACCGTCCGCGCCGGTCTCGAAGCGCACGTCGCCGGCCGTACCGTCCGGGCCGTCGAGGTGCTGCACGACCGCGCCATCCGGCGGCACGCCCAAGGAGCCGCCGACTTCACCGGACGGCTCGCCGGAGTCACGATCGAGGCGGCCCGGCGGCGCGGCAAATACCTGTGGCTGGAACTGTCCGACGGCGAGGCGGTGCTGGCGCATCTCGGCATGAGCGGCCAGATGCTGGTGCAGCCCGAGGGCTCGGCGGACGAGAAACACCTGCGCGTCCGGGTCCGATTCGCCGACGGCGGACCGGAACTGCGGTTCGTCGACCAGCGCACGTTCGGCGGCCTGGCCCTGGACGAACTGGTCGAGGTCGACGGCGACAGCCTGCCCGGCACCATCGCGCACATCGCCAGGGACCCGATGGACCCGAAGTTCGACCCGGAGGCCGCCGTGCGCGCGTTGCGTTCGCGGCGCACGGAGGTGAAACGGGCGCTGCTCGACCAGACGCTGGTGTCCGGGGTGGGCAACATTTACGCCGACGAGGCGTTGTGGCGCTCCAAACTGCATTGGTCGCGGCCGACCGAGAAACTCACTGCCGCACAAGGGCGAACGCTGGTGTCCGCGGCCAGCGACGTGATGTCGGCTGCGCTGCTCGCGGGCGGGACGTCGTTCGACGCGCTTTATGTGAACGTGAACGGAGAATCGGGGTATTTCGAGCGCTCGCTCGACGCGTACGGTCAGGAAGGAATGCCGTGCCGCCGCTGCGGTTCGCCGATCCGGCGGGAGCCGTTCATGAACCGGTCGTCGTTTTCGTGTCCCAGGTGTCAGCGGCGGGCTCGGGTGGTTTAGCCGCGCGGGGTGGTCGCCTGGCAGTGGAGGCGGGGCTGGGCGGCCAGTTGTGGCTGCGGTCGGGCGAGAACGGGAGGTCGCTGAGGCCAGGTGGTGAGACCAAACCGCGCGAACCAGCGGCCTTTTCCTTCCATGTCCCGGACACTCGACAGCGAAAAGCCTTGTGCGACAGGGACATCGGCGAGTTCAGGCTCGACCCGTCTCCTCGCGGGCGAAGAGCGGTTCCGCCGCTTCCAGCCGCGGTGCCGTGATGCCTAACCGACGTGCTTCGGCCAGTGTGTCCCGGCAGACCTCGCGTGGCTCCTCCGCGTCGGGGTTGTTGTGTGCGGCGAAACTCGCGCGCACGGGCGCGAAATGAGCAGTCAGCCAGGCGAGCACGGGGGCCGTCAGCCAGGTGGGCGCTCGGAACGGCAGCAGACCGCCCCGGTGCCGTCGCAGATCGATACCGCGCGCTTCGAGGAGCGGCACGAGCTCGCGCCCGGCCAGCAGGCCCTCGCGCACGTCGCGCGTCGACCCGGCCAGCTGGGACAGGGAACCCAGCCGCAGGCCTTGGGAGAACAGGCCCGCGTCCGAGACGAAATGGACCCACAGCCAGCCGCGGAAATCGGGCCGCTCCTTGATCCGGAGCCCGGCCTCGCGAAACGCCTGGCGCACAGCCAGTTCCCGGTCGGTCGGGGGCTGGCCGAGAGTGCCGAAGACGACCGACCGCAGCAGGAATCCGCGGAGCACGCCGTCCGCGCCGAAACCTCCGCCGCCCTGGGGAAAGCCCCAGGCGACCTGGTCGACGGGGAGTGCGCCGATCGCGTCCAACGGCTCGGTCCAGACGTTGCCGAAGATCAGCACCGTGGCCTGGCCGACGCGCGGAGCCAGGAAAGCCGTCGCCTCCGCGAGGCGGTGGTGCCCGACACTGAGCACGATCAGGTCGAAGTCATGGTCTGGTTCCACCTCCTCGCGGAGGCGCACCGGCCACTTCTCGACGCGCTGCCCACGCCGCCAGTGCCGCGGATCGAACAGGTCGAGGTCGACGGTGTCGCCGTACGTCGCCGCGCGGCCCGGCCGGACGTAGAACTCGACGTCGTGGCCCGCCTGTTGCAGGGTCCAGCCGTAGACGGTGGCGATCACGCCTCGGCCGAACATCAGGATCTTCACGTGCACCTCGTGGGGTAGCATTCGATGTGGAGACAATCTCCACTTTTCAAAATATGGAGACTGTCTCCACTTGTCAACGCGAGGGAGCACATGACCGCCGACAAGCCGCTGCGGGCCGACGCCCGGCGCAACCGCGATGTCCTGGTCGCCAAGGCGCGAGAGATCTTCGACACCGGTGAGTTCTTCGACCTGCGCTTCGACGACTTCGCCCTCCTGGCGGGGGTCGGCACCGGCACGCTGTACCGGCATTTCCCCACCCGGGAGGCGCTGGCCGAGGCGGTCTACCACGGAGAAGTCGCCGCGCTGTGCGACCGCGCGCGCGAGTTGCGGGCCACGCTGCCCGCGGCGGAGGCTTTGGCGACTTTCCTGCGCGGCATGGTCGACCACATCGACGCCCACGAGGGCCTGGCCCGCACGCTGGCCACGCTCATGGCCGAACGCTCAGGCGATCTCGCCGAGGGCAGCCAGGCACTGGAGCAGGCTGTCGCCGATCTGGTGGCCGCCGCCGTGCGGGAGGGCAGCGTTCGCGACGACGTGGATTCCGGTGCCGTGATGATGGTGCTGCACGGCATCGGTGCGGCTCACGACCGTCCACATTGGCGTGCCGAGGCTGACGACGTCATCACCCTCCTGCTGGACGGGCTGCGCCGACCGCAGTGACACGGCGCGGCGGGGTGGATCCGCGAATTTTCAGGATGGTCGCGTAGCCGCGCGGAGGCGGGTGAAAACCAAGCCAGCAACGGTAATCGCGATCGCGAGCCAAGCGAACCAATCACCGAAGCGCGTGTGGAACGTCTGGCCGGGACCTGCGGGAACATCGGCAACGACTGTCGTGAACGGAGCTGGTCCGCCGGTGCGGGCTTCGCCGAGGACGCGGCCGTAACCGTCGGACAGCATCAGGCTGCCGTTCGCGTCGGAGAGCGCGATCGACTGTCCACTTTCGACACCCCGGAGCAGTGCGTTGCGGGTGTGCTGCCAGCCGCCCTCGTCGTTGTTGCCCGGCGGGACCGCCAGTTCGGCCGGGATCGCGAGGATCCGCGAACCGGCGGCGGCGTAGTCGCGGCTGGGGGAGGTGAACGTCGTGTCGCCGCAGATCACCAGTCCGGTCGGGACCTCGGTGCCCGGGACGAACACCAGATCCCGGCCCGGCGGGCTCACCAGGTCGTGGTGTTTCAGGTACCGAGCGGGTGAGGCGCCGTCGGCGGGGAAGGCCAGCGCGTAGTCGTAGTTGTGCTTGCCTGGCCGGTCGTAGTACTCGAAGCCGACCACGATCGCCGCGCCCCGGGCCTTGGCCGCGCGCCGCATCGGCTCGACCAACGCCGCTGGCCATTCCTCCTCGGCGCTGAAAGCGGCTTCGGGCAACACGATGAGCTTCACGCCGTCTGGCATGGCTGAGATCTGCTGGATGTAGTCGTCGACCAAGGCGCGGCCTTGAGCGGTGCCGAGCGCGGGACCCCAGTGGTAGCCGGCATTTTGCGTGATAGCGGCCATTCGCACCGTCGGACCGCCAGTGCCGGAAAGCCGTAGTGCGCCGCCGCCAAGGGACAAAGCCACAATGACCGCGGCGACAACGCCTATGCGTACCCGGGAAGCTCCGGGCGCGCACATCGCGGCGACTGCGAAAGCGGGCAGCAGCACCAGGAACTCGACGCCCCACATCCCGGCCCACGAAGCGGTTTGCAGCACGAGCGGCGCGTCGCCCTGGTCGTTGGCGAGGGAACCCATCATCCCCATCGGGTTCAGCGTGGCGATCAGGTACAAGAGGGCGGTCCACGCCGCGGGTGCGGCGAGGCTGGCCAGCAGCGTCCGGCGGCGGCGCGCCAAGGCCCAGAACAGCCACACCGCGAACGTGAACACCAGCGACATCCCGACATCGATGGCGGCGCCGAACGGCCACAACGGTTCGTCGCCGGAATGTGTTTGGTAGGCCCACATATTCGCGGTGCCGAGCAAGAACGCGCCGAACGCGGTGCTCACCGTCGTCCAGCCGCTGGCTCGGGTTGCCAGCAGCAGCACCGGAAACGGCGCGAGCCAGGTGAGCGCGGCGATCGGGTCCAGTCCGGTGCCGAAGTAGAAGAGCGCCGCTGAAGAAAGCAGCGCGACCGGGACCTGCCAACGGGCATTACGTTCTGAGGCCATCGAAAATCCTCCGGGAAGTACGTCGGCACAGCGCACGGAACTCGGGTTCCGCCGCCCCCATCCGGCCGGCGAGGTAGTGCAGCACCATGCCTTGCGTTTGCGTGCTGACGGTCAGCGCGGCTTCCAGCGGATCGTCGTCGCGCAGCACGCCGTCGCGGATGCCTTCTTCGATCAGCCGGACCAGCGCGGTGAACGGCGGCGAGCCGGGTTCGCGGTAGCCGTCGGGATAGATCCGGGCCCGAGCCCAGCCGTCGGTCATCAGGAAGCGGTACAGATGCGGCTGGCCGAGGGCGAAATCCAGGAACCGGTCCAGCAGTGCGTCGAAGCGGTCGAGCCATTCGCCGTCCGGCGCCGGGTCTTTCCACGCCGCGCCCAGTTCCCGGCCGGTGGAGTCGGCGACCGCGCGCAGCAGGACCTCGCGGTTTTCGTAATGCCGGTAGATCGCCATCGCGGTGACTCCGGCGGCTTCGGCGACCCGGCGCATGCTGACCGCCGCCGCGCCCTCGGCGGCGATGATCTCGCGCGCCGCCGCCGCGAGCCGTTCGGCTGTCGGGATCTCGACCATGTCTACACTGTATACCTCGACGTCTACGCTGTATACCTGACCGTTCGTCTCTCGCTGACCTGGCCGGATGGGCAGCGATACCGCCGAACGGCCGCTCGCCGCGCACACTACTGCGCTATGCGTGGTAGCTTCTCTCGCGCAGGACCGGGAAGGAACGCCGTGGAGATCAGTCAGCTGCTCAAGGGAGTGCTGGACCTCGCGGTCCTCGCGGTGCTGCGCGACGACGACGGGTACGGCTACGACGTGCTGCGAAGACTGCGCGCCGCCGGCCTGGAGGAGGTCGGGGACGCGTCGGTGTACGGCACTCTGCGGCGGCTGTACAAGGCGGGATTGCTGACGTCGTACGTGGTTCCGAGCGAAGAGGGCCCGCACCGCAAGTACTACAGCTTGAACGACCGGGGCAGGGCGCGGCTCGCCGAATCGGCGCGCACGTGGGGCAGCTTCGCGTCCATTATGGACAGTTTGGTGAAAGAGCGGGCCTGACCGCGCGGACAGGCGAAACCGCGGGCACGAATCGGGGAGAGGCAGCATGAGCACGGACAAGCCGACGGCCGCGCGGGTGTACCTGTCGAGGGTGCGCACCGCGCTCGCGGACCTGCCCGCGAACGAGATCGAGGAACTGCTCGAGGACGTCCGGCCGCAGCTGGCCGAGATGGAGGCGGAAGCAGGCGCTGCGGCGCGGGTCGAGGACCTCGTCGCGCGGCTCGGCACCCCGGAGAGCTACGCGGCCGAACTGCGGGCTTCCGGCGGCTACCCGCCCGCTCCGGCTCCGGAAGCGGCGACCGAGGTCCTGCCGACGGCGGCGGCGAAGCCGGGCCGGGCCGGAGCGCGGCTTGCCTTGTGGGGCTTGGTGTTCTGCGCGGCAGGCACCGCGATGATCGCGTTCTACACCGCGGTGCGCTTCAATGCCGAGGCGCTGGCCGGGATGATCTTGCTGGCCCCGGTGTTCGCGGTGAGCGTGGCGTTCCTGTTGCTGCGCGGGCTCGACGCGATGCGGGAGCTGCCGGAGGTGGTCCGCGCGCGGGCGATGGTGAAGTCGATGCGGGAGGACCGGTCGGCCGACCGCGCGCTCGCGTATCTCGATTCGCTGAAGCCGGCGTGGTGGGTGGTCTGCGGGTTCGCGCTGCTGGCGTTCGGGCTGCTGCTGATGATCCGGGACCTGCACGCGGTCCTGCTGCTGCCGGTGCTGCTCGTCGGCGCGGGCCTGGTGATGTGGGCGGGCCCGCGGATCAAGGTCGACGGCCGGATGCTGTGGATCGCGGTGCCGGTGTCGGCGTTCGTGGTGGGCAGCGCGTTCGGCGGACTCGGCGCGGCGGTCAACCTCGTCCGGGACCGCACGTATTCGTCGAGTTCCACCCCGTCGTACGCCTCGTCGATGTACGAGGACGTCCACGGCAACGAAGCGCTGCGCTACGGCCAGCACGAACTGAGCAACCTGTACGTGTTCGACGCGAACGGCAAACCGCTTGAGAACGTCTACCTGTACGACGACCGCGGCCGCCCGCTCGCGATCTCCCGCTACGGCTGCGAGAAGGACACCGGCACGAGCCAGCTGACCGGGCAGGACAACCAGTTCCCGCGTCCGAAGGTCGTCGAGGGAGTGCAGGACGACCGCGGGAACGTCAACGGGTACAACGGGCATCGCGCATATTGCCGGGAGGACGCGGGGGTGCCGTTCGCGGCGGTGATCCCGAAGGCTTCGGCGACATCCGGGACGCCGGTCCCGCCGAGCACTCCGACGAAGGCCGCTCCGCCGACGCGGTAGTGCGGGTCGTGCGTGGTAATGCCGGTTAGAACCGGCATCGCCGCGCACGAGGACCCGCCGCAGCCCCAGCCGCCGCGACAACTCTGGCAGCCGCCTCCGACAAAGACCGCCGTCGCCCAGCGCCGGACCCTTGGCAGGTTCGCGACCCTGTTCGAGAACCGGGGGACGAGCGGCTCACCGGCGACGAGGTGCTGGACCGGGTGCACCGACTGGCGCGGGCGTTGCCGGAAACGCCGGAGGTGTGTGGCGGTCTCTCGCCCGGCTCGTGGTCCCGAGCCGCCGAACGCGAAACCGGGCGCCCAGGCCGCGAACGGCCCGGGCGCCCGGGAGGCGAGTCGGCGAAAACTCAGTGGTTGAACGCCGAGCGCGCGGCCAGGTCCGCCAGCAGCTGGCGGCCCTTCTCGGCGTTGCGCGGCTGCGACAGCACGTCGTAGCGCTGCGCGACCAGCTGGCTCTGCGAGATGAACCCGCGCTTGTTGCGGTTCGCCGCGTAGCCCAGTGCGCCGAAGGCCACGTTGAACACGACACCCGCGGCGAGGCCGAGCACGATCGACAGCAGCCCGGCGGCCGGGTTGAGCATGCTCAGCACCAGGCCCAGGAACAGGCCGAACACCGCGCCGGACATGGCCGCGCTGCTGAGCATCCGGCTCCAGCTCATCTTGCCCGCGATGCGCTCGACGAGCATCGGCTGGACGCCGACGATGGTGACGTCGGCGACCGGGAAGTCAGCGTGCGCGAGGTGGTCGACGGCCTGCTGGGCCTGCTCGTAGGACTCGTACGACCCGATCGGCCACCCGGTGGGCAGCGTCGGGAGCTGCGGCCGCGCCTGCTGCTGGCTGAACGTGGTCTGCGTGAATGCTTCAGTCATCCCTCTCACCTCTCTTGCCCGGTCCAACGCACGAGGCGGCGGATTTGGTCCCGGACGCACCCGATTCACAGTATCTTCTCAGCCGGGCAACCCGGACATAGCAGGCGCCGCCTGGGTGAGCCGCGCTGAACCCTCGTTTAAAGGTCTATGAAAATACCTTTCAGTGGATTGACCCTGGCAGGACCGCCCGGTAAGAAGAAGCCGCAAAGGACCTGATCCGAACCTTTGGGGCGATGCGATGGCGGCCAGGCGAGGAATGCTCACGCTCGAAGATCTCCGCGAACGGGTGACGGCGGGCACCATCGACACGGTGCTCGTCGCGCTCACCGACATGCAGGGGCGGCTCCAGGGCAAGCGCTGCTCGGCGGAGTACTTCCTCGAAGAGGTGGTCGGCCACGCGACCGAGGCGTGCAACTACCTGCTCGCGGTGGACGTCGACATGAACACCGTCGACGGCTACGACATCTCGTCCTGGCAGAGCGGCTACGGCGACTTCGTGCTCCGGCCGGATTTCGCGACGCTGCGGGAGATTCCGTGGCAGGAGGGCACCGCGCTGGTGCTCGCGGACGTCGAGCGCGTGCAGGGCGGCCCGGTTTCCGTTTCGCCGCGCCAGGTGCTGCGCCGCCAGCTCGACCGGCTCGCCGAACGCGACCTGAAGGCGTACGTCGGCACCGAACTCGAGTTCATCGTGTTCGACGACTCCTACGAATCCGCGTGGGACAAGCGCTACCAGGACCTCAAACCGTCCAATCAGTACAACGTCGACTACTCCATGCTCGGCACCGCGCGCATCGAGCCGCTGCTGCGCCGGATCCGCAACGGAATGGCGGGCGCGGGCCTGTATCCGGAGTCGGCGAAGGGCGAGTGCAACCCGGGCCAGCACGAGATCGCCTTCCGCTACGCCGAAGCGCTCGCGACGTGCGACAACCACGGCATCTACAAGAACGGTGCGAAGGAGATCGCCGCGCAGGAGGGCAAGAGCCTCACGTTCATGGCGAAGTACAACGAACGCGAGGGCAACTCCTGCCACATCCATCTGAGCCTTCGCGGCAAGTCCGGCGAAGCGGTGCTTCCCGGCGACGGCGACCACGGCTTCTCGAAGCTGATGCAGCACTTCCTCGCCGGACAGCTGGAAGCGTTGCGCGAGATGACGTACTTCTTCGCCCCGAACATCAACTCGTACAAGCGTTATGTCCCTGGCAGCTTCGCGCCGACAGCGATCGCGTGGGGCACGGACAACCGTACGTGCGCGTTGCGCGTAGTCGGGCACGGTGACGGGTTGCGCGTCGAGAACCGCGTACCCGGCGGAGACGTGAACCCGTACCTCGCAGTCGCCGCGATGATCGCTGCTGGGTTGCACGGCATCGAGAACGAGTTGCCGCTGGAGCCTGAGTTCGTAGGCAACGCGTACGCGTCCGACAAGCCCACTGTGCCCGTCACGCTCGCTGAAGCCGCTGAAGTCCTCGAAGGCAGCCGTATCGCGCGAGATGCCTTCGGCGCTGATGTAGTCGACCATTACCTCAACGCCGCGCGGATCGAGCGCGAAGCGTACGAGCGAGCTGTGACCGATTGGGAGCGCATCCGTGGTTTTGAACGACTCTGACCCACCTGTCATCGGGCTCAGCACCTACTCGGAACAGGCGAAGTTCCTGGCGTGGGACACCGAAGCGATGCTGCTGCACCGGGTGTACGCGGACTGCGTGGTCAAGGCGGGCGGGGTTCCGGTGCTGCTGCCGCCAGTAAGCACGAAGTACGACGCGCTCGTGGGACGCATCGACGGCCTCGTCCTCACCGGCGGCGCGGACGTCGAACCCAGCCGTTACGGCCAGGAGCCGCACGAGAAGACGTACATCCGACCGGAGCGCGACGCGTTCGAGTTCGGCCTGTTCGAGGCGGCGCGCGCGGCCGGAAAACCGGTGCTCGGCGTGTGTCGCGGGCTGCAGGTGATGAGTGTCGCGCTCGGCGGCACGCTCTCGCAGCACCTCTCGGAAACCCTCGGCGACGCAACGCATCAGCCGGCTCCGGCGACGTTCGGCACCAGCACGGTCAGCCTGGTCGACGGCACACGGGCGGCCGCGATTCTGGGCCAGGAAACGAAAGTCCAGTGTTACCACCATCAGGCGATTGACCGGCTGGGCTCCGGCTTGATCGCGTCCGGCCACGCGGCGGACGGGACGGTCGAGGCCGCGGAGGTGCCGGGCGAGTTCGTGCTCGGTGTGCAGTGGCATCCGGAGCAGGACAGCGACGACGTCCGGCTGTTCGCCGCGCTAGTGAACGCCGTGCGGGAGGCGAAATGACGACGTTCGAGGTGCGCAATCCGGCGACCGCGGAGGTGGTGCGCCAGGTCGCGCTGACCAGCGAGGCGGAGACCGACGCCGCGATCGCCCGCGCGCACGCCGCGTTCCCGGCCTGGCGGGCGCTCGCCCCGGGCGATCGGGCGAGGCTGCTGCGCCGGTTCGCGGACGCGGTCGACGCCGACCGGGAGAACCTCGCCCGGCTGGAGGTCGAGAACTCCGGCCACACCATCGGCAATGCCCGCTGGGAGGCGGGCAACGTGCGCGACCTGCTCGAATACTCCGCCGGCGCGCCGGAACGGTTGCTGGGAAAGCAAATCCCGGTCGACGGCGGCGTCAACGTCACGTTCCACGAGCCGCTGGGCGTGGTCGGCGTGATCGTGCCGTGGAACTTCCCGATGCCGATCGCGGGCTGGGGCTTCGCGCCCGCGCTCGCGGCGGGCAACACGGTCGTGCTCAAACCGGCCGAGCTGACCCCGCTCACCGCGCTGCGCCTGGCCGAACTCGCGCGTGAAGCGGGAATCCCCGAAGACGTCTTCCAGGTGCTCCCGGGCAAGGGGTCGGTTGTCGGGCAACGGTTTGTCACGCATCCGGCGGTGCGCAAGGTCGTGTTCACCGGCTCGACCGAGGTCGGCAAGCAGGTCATGGCGGGCTGCGCGGCGCAGGTGAAACGGGTGACGCTGGAGCTGGGCGGCAAGAACGCCAACATCGTGTTCGCCGACGCCGACGTGGAGAAAGCCGCGGCGACCGCGCCGTACGGGGTGTTCGACAACGCCGGCCAGGACTGCTGCGCGCGCTCGCTGATCCTGGTGCAGGACAACGTTTACGACCGGTTCCTCGAACTGCTCGAACCCGCGGTGCGGGGCGTGGTCGTCGGCGATCCGGGCGACGAGGCGACCGAGATGGGCCCGCTGATTTCCGCGGACCACCACGCGAAAGTCTCCTCCTACGTCACCGAGCGGACGCCGGTCGCTTTCCGCGGCAGCGCGCCGTCCGGGCCGGGTTACTGGTTCGCGCCGACCGTCGTGCTCCCGCCGGGCTTGGACGATCCGCTGGCCCGTGACGAGATCTTCGGCCCGGTCGTCGCGGTGGTCCGATTCCGCGACGAAGCCGACGCGGTGCGGATGGCCAACGACACCGAGTATGGCCTGTCCGGCTCGATCTGGACCCGCGACGTCGGCCGTGCCTTCCGAGTTGCGCGCGGCGTCGATTCTGGGAACCTGTCGGTGAATTCGCATTCGTCAGTCCGCTACTGGACGCCCTTCGGCGGCTTCAAGCAGTCCGGCCTCGGCCGTGAGCTGGGCCCGGACGCCGCCGCCGCTTTCACCGAAACCAAGAACGTTTTCCTGAGCACAGAGGAATGACCCACGATGGTGCAGCGTTTTGACGGCCGCGTCGCGGTGATCACCGGCGGAGCGAGCGGCATCGGCCTCGCCACCGCCAAACGGCTGGCGAGCGAGGGCGCGAAGGTGGTGATCGGCGACGTCGAGCCGGGGCAGGGCAAGGCGGCCGCCGACACCGTGGGCGGGGCCTTCGTCCAGGTCGACGTCACCGACGCGGACCAGGTCGAGGCCCTTTTCCAGACGACGGTCGACGAGTTCGGCGCGGTCGACGTCGCCTTCAACAACGCGGGCATCTCGCCGCCCGAGGACGATTCGATCCTCACCACCGGCATCGAAGCGTGGGAGAAGGTGCAGCGGGTCAACCTGACCTCGGTGTACCTGTGCTGCAAGGCCGTGTTGCCGCACATGCAGCGCCAGGGCCGCGGTTCGATCGTGAATACCGCTTCGTTCGTGGCCGTGATGGGAGCCGCGACGTCGCAGATTTCGTACACCGCTTCGAAGGGCGGCGTGCTCGCCATGACGCGCGAGCTGGGCGTGCAGTTCGCGCGCGAGAACATCCGGGTCAACGCGCTGTGCCCGGGGCCGGTCAACACGCCGCTGCTGAAGGAACTCTTCGCGAAGGACCCGGAGCGCGCGGCCCGCCGTCTGGTGCACGTTCCGGTCGGCCGGTTCGCCGAGCCGGAGGAAATCGCCGCCGCGGTGGCCTTCCTGGCGAGCGACGACGCCAGCTTCATCACCGCCGCGCAGTTCCTGGTAGACGGCGGCATCTCGGGCGCCTACGTAACGCCGTTGTGACTGTCCGTGAAGGGCTCCTTGAGGGAATCAGATTCCCTCAAGGAGCCCTTCACGGACCTTTGGCAAGGGGGT
>NZ_JBEXMH010000011.1:0-208293 GCF_040610415.1 Amycolatopsis sp. NPDC004079
CCAATGTGGCATTGGGTGCGTGGGATGCACCCAATGTGGCGTTCGGTGCGTGGGACGCACCCAATGCCACATTGGGGCGCGCCAGACCGCGCGCAACCCGAACCCGCAGAGCACCACGACCTCACGAGTGGCGATGCCGGCGAGAACCGGCATCGCCACTCACGAGGAAACCTCAGCTAACCGGCTCGATCAACCCAGCCCGAGCCTCCGGAGCCGCCGCCCGCAACGCGTCCGCGGACTCGTCCGTCGGCTGCAGCTGCGAATCCCGCTCCGCCTCGACCCGCGCCCGGTAGACCTCTACCTCGCGCTTCGTCTCGTCCTCCGACCAGCCCAGCACGCCACCCACCAGCTGGGCGACCTGCTCGGCGCAGTCGACGCCGCGGTGGGCGTACTCGATCGAGATCCGCGTGCGCCGCGCGAGGACGTCCTCCAGGTGCAGCGCGCCCTCGTGGCTGGCCGCGTACACGACCTCCACGCCGAGGTAATCCGGCGCGGACTCGATCGGCTTGAGCAGCTCCGGCCGGTCCGCCGCGAGCGCCAGCACCTCGTGCACCAGCGAGCCGTAGCGGTCGAGCAGGTGCCGCACGCGGTACGGGTGCAGCCCGTGCTCCGCGGCGAGGTGGTCGGCCTGGTTGACCAGCGCGTGGTAGCCGTCCGCGCCGATCAGCGGGACCTTGTCGGTGATGGACGACGGCGGGCGGCCCGGCAGGTCGACCACCGCGGCGTCGACGGCGTCGGCCGCCATCACCCGGTACGTCGTGTACTTGCCGCCCGCGATCGCGACCAGACCCGGCGCGACGCGCGCGACCGCGTGTTCGCGCGACAGCTTCGACGTCTCTTCGCTCTCTCCGGCCAGCAGCGGGCGCAGACCTGCGTACACGCCTTCGATGTCGTCGTGCGTGAGCGGCGTCGCGAGCACCGAGTTCACGTGTTCGAGCAGGTAGTCGATGTCGTGCTTGGTGGCCGCCGGGTGGGCGAGGTCGAGGTTCCAGTCCGTGTCGGTGGTGCCGACGATCCAGTGGTTGCGCCACGGGATCACGAACAGCACCGACTTCTCGGTGCGCAGGATCATCCCCGACTCCGACACGATCCGGTCGCGCGGAACCACGATGTGCACGCCCTTGCTCGCGCGCACGCGGAACCGGCCGCGGCCGCCGGACAGCCGCTGCAGTTCGTCGGTCCACACGCCGGTGCAGTTGACCACCGCGCCGGCGTGGATCTCGGTCTCGCGGCCGTCCTCGACGTCGCGCACGCGCACGCCGGAAATCCGGTCCGCCTCGCGCAGGAAGCCGACGACCTGGGTGGAGGTCCGGACCACCGCGCCGTAATGCGCGGCGGTGCGCGCGACGGTCATCGTGTGCCGCGCGTCGTCCGACTGCGCGTCGTAATACCGGATGCCGCCGATCAGCGCGGACCGCTTGAGCGCGGGGACCATTCGGAGGGCACCCGCGCGGGTGAGATGTTTCTGGCCCGGCACCGACCGGGCGCCGCCCATCGTGTCGTACATCAGCAAGCCGGCGGCGGTGTACGGGCGCTCCCAGATCCGGTGCGTCAGCGGGTACAGGAAGCTCACCGGCTTCACCAGGTGCGGCGCGATCTTCGTCAGCATCAGCTCGCGCTCGTGCAGCGCTTCGCGCACCAGGCCGAACTCGAGCTGCTCGAGATACCGCAGGCCGCCGTGGAAAAGCTTGCTGGACCGGCTCGACGTGCCGGACGCCAGGTCGCGGGCCTCGACGAGAGCCACCCGCAGGCCGCGGGTCGCCGCGTCGAGCGCCGTGCCCGCGCCGACGACCCCGCCGCCGATCACGACCAGGTCGAAGGTCTCGTCGCCGAAGCGCCGCCAGGATTCCTCCCGGCCCGCCGGACCCAGCTGGGCCGGGTCGCTGCCGCTGCGCGGATTCGTCACCACTCGTTCCTCCTCGTGCTCCACCTTCCCCAGCATCGCACGCCTGCGTGATCGTCTGCTGACCCCGAGGTGACACGTGTGGCGGAACCCATGACGATCATGGTCACATTGCTTCGCCCGGCTTATGGATTGCGCGCGTACGCGGCGGTAACGTGCCGCGGACTGGGGTCGGCGACGGAGCGGTGGCCGGACGTGTTCGGCCCTGCACAGACTGTCCAGTGTGGAGGTGCGGAGAGCGTGAGCGTAAGTCTGAGTCCGGGCGCGATCATCGTCTGGGAACTGCTGGGCACAGCAGTGCTTATCTTGCTGGGCAACGGCGTCGTGGCCAACGTCGTGCTGCGCAAGAACAACGGCTTCCAAGCCGGAACGCTGTTCATCACTTTCGGGTGGGGTTTCGCGGTGTTCGCGGGGGCCAGCATCGCCGCGCCGACCGGCGCCCACCTCAACCCCGCGGTCACGCTGGGGCTCGCCATTTCGGGCAAAGTCTCGTGGACCGTCGTGCCGTATTACCTGATCGGGGAAATGCTCGGCGCGATTCTCGGCGCCGTGCTGTGCTGGCTGACGTACAAGCTCCAGTTCGACGACCACCCGAACCCCGAGGAAACGCTCGGCATCTTCTCCACCGCCCCGCAGATCCGGAACAAGGCGTGGAACCTGGTGACCGAGATCATCGGCACCTTCGTGCTGGTCGGCTGGATCCTGTTCACCCCGGTCTTCAAGACCGCCGCGTCCGGGCCGGACTTCGGCAACTCGGCGCTCGGCTACGCCGGGGTGTCGTTCGTCGTGCTGGTGATCGGCATCTCGCTCGGCGGGCCGACCGGCTACGCCATCAACCCCGCCCGCGACCTCGGCCCGCGGCTCGCGTACGCGTTCCTGCTGCCGATCAAGGGCAAGCGCGACCCCGACTGGGGCTACTCGTGGGTGCCGGTCGTCGGGCCGCTCGTCGGCGCGGCGCTGGCCGCGGTGGTGTGGCTCGCCGTCCACAACTTGACCTGATCCCCTTTCCTGGAGGAAATCCATGACTTCGTACGTGGCCGCGATCGACCAGGGAACCACGTCGACGCGTTGCATGATCTTCGACCACTCCGGCCGTGTCGTCGCGGTCGACCAGCGCGAGCACGAGCAGATCTTCCCGAAGGCGGGCTGGGTCGAGCACAACGCCGAGGAGATCTGGGAAAACACCCGCGCGGTCGCGGCGGGCGCGCTCGCCAAGGCCGACCTGCGGCCGACCGACATCGCCGCGGTGGGCATCACGAACCAGCGCGAGACGGCCGTCGTGTGGGACCGCAACACCGGGAAGCCGGTGTACAACGCGATTGTCTGGCAGGACACCCGCACCGACAAGATCGCCGGCGAGCTGGGCGCGCTCGGCGGCGGCCAGGAGCGCTACCGCTCGAAGACCGGCCTCCCGCTCGCGACGTATTTCTCCGGTCCGAAGATCAAGTGGATCCTGGACAACGTCGAGGGCGCGCGGGCCAGGGCCGAGGCGGGCGACCTGGTGTTCGGGAACATGGACACCTGGGTGCTGTGGAACATGACCGGCGGCACCGACGGCGGCGTGCACGTGACCGACCCGACGAACGCGTCGCGCACGCTGCTGATGGACCTCGACACCCTGAAGTGGGACGAGGACATCGCGGCGGAGATGGGGATTCCGCTGTCGATGCTGCCGGAGATCCGGTCGTCGTCGGAGGTGTACGGCAAGGTCCGCCCGCGCGGAGCCCTCGCCGAGGTGCCGATCGCGGGCATCCTGGGCGACCAGCAGGCGGCGACGTTCGGCCAGGCGTGCCTTTCGCCGGGCGAGGCCAAGAACACTTACGGCACCGGCAACTTCGTCCTGCTGAACACCGGCACGGAGAAGGTGCTGTCGGAGAACGGCCTGCTGACGACGGTCTGCTACAAAATCGGCTCGAACGACACGGTGTACGCGCTGGAGGGTTCGGTCGCGGTCACCGGTTCGCTCGTGCAGTGGCTGCGGGACAACCTGGGGTTGATTTCGTCGGCGAGCCAGATCGAGGAATTCGCCCGAACGGTCGACGACAACGGCGGCGCGTATTTCGTCCCGGCGTTCTCGGGCCTGTTCGCCCCGTACTGGCGCTCGGACGCCCGCGGCGCGATCGTCGGCCTGACCCGGTTCGTGAACAAGGGCCACATCTCGCGGGCGGTGCTGGAGGCGACGGCGTTCCAGTCGCGCGAGGTGATCGACGCGATGAACGCCGACTCGGGTGTCCCGCTGAAGTCGCTGAAGGTCGACGGCGGAATGGTCGTGAACGAGCTGCTGATGCAGTTCCAGGCCGACATCCTCGGGGTACCGGTGATCCGCCCGGTGGTGAACGAGACGACCGCTTTGGGAGCGGCCTACGCGGCCGGGCTCGCGGTGGGGTTCTGGGAGTCGGAGGACGACATCCGGACCAACTGGGCGAAGGACAAGCAGTGGGACCCGTCGATGGACGAGTCCCGGCGGGAGAAGGAATACCGGAACTGGAAGAAGGCGGTCACGAAGACGTTCGACTGGGTGGAGGACTGATCCTTCCGGTGAGCTTGGCTGGTTGAAGGTCCGTGCGGGGAACCCTGGGGGAAGCAGATTCCCCCAGGGTTCCGCTCACGGGCTTCTCACACAGCTCGACCCGGTACCGGCTCGGCTCAACCCGGTACCGGTACAGCTCGACCCGACTCGGCCCGACCGGTACCGACTCGGCCCGGTCCGCCCCAGCCCGGCCCAGCACGGCCCGGCCCAGCACGGCACGGCCCAGCACGGCTCCACCGGTACCGACTCGGCCCGCACGGCACGGCACGGCACGGCACGGCACGGCACGGCACGGCACGGCACGGGCACGGGCACGGGCACGGGCACGGGCACGGGCACGGGCACGGACCAGGTTCAACCCCTCCCCAACCTCACCCCCACCCGTCCTGCGTCCCGGACTGAGCGTTGGGCGCCATCAACGAAAAGCCCGCCCCCTGGTCATCCACCGCGACCACCAGCCGACCGTGCGGCGTATCCACCGGCGGGTTCACCACAGTCCCGCCCAGCTCGGCAACCCGTGCCGCCGACGCGTCCGCGTCCGCGGTCCAGAAGTACGTCATCCACCCAGGCTGCGCGGGGCTATCCGCAGACAGCTCGCCAAGGCCGCCAACAGGACGACCGTCCACGTCCAACGTCGCATAAGTGAACCCCGGCCCGGACATATCCCCGAACCCGTACCCGAACACATCGCCATAAAACTGCTTAGCCGCAGCGAAATCCCGCGTCATGCATTCGTTCCACGCGGGTGCGCCCGGAGTCAAAGCAGCTTGCGTTCCCGAATGCCGACCGGGCTGCCACAGGCCGAACGTCGCGCCGGTCGGGTCGGTCGCGATGGCCATCCTGCCCTCGGCCAGGACGTCCATCGGCGGGGCGATGACCTGTCCGCCCGCTTCGGCGATCGCGGCCACCGTTTTGTCTACATCGGACACTGACAGGTATGTCGTCCACATCGGCGGCATCCCGGCCTGCTCCGGCGGGATCTGGCCGATGCCCGCCACCGGTTTTCCGGCTATCTGCGCCATTCCGTAAAAACCGGTCTCCGGACCGCCGGATTCGACTGTCCAGCCCAGCAAACCCTCGTAAAACGTGACCGCCTTGTCGCGGTCCGGCACCATCAGGTCGCCCCAGCACGGTGTGCCCGCGGGCCACGGTTCTGTCCTGGTCATCATGCGTGCCTCCCAGACTTGTGCCAACCGCCACAGTGTCGCACCGGGGACCGACAAAATCGGGGGCGTCTTGTTCAATGCCCGCGCAATCGCCCGATCAGTGCGAGCCGTTCACCAGGTGGGCGTACACGATGATGTTGTCCACATAGCTGTGCTCGGCCCGGTCGAACGCGCCGCCACAGGTGATCAAGCGCAGCTGCGGGTCCGAAGTGTCCCCGTAGACCGCGTCGCTCGGGAAGACGTCTTTGGGCACCTGGTCCACTTTGGTCACCTCGAAGTGCGCGGTGGAGCCGTCGCGACGGGCGATGTCGACGTCGTCTCCCGGCTTCATTTCCTTGAGCCGGTAGAAGATCCCTTTGTGCTTGTTTCCGTCCACGTGTCCGAGCACGACCGCGGGACCGACCTCGCCGGGCGTCGGGCCGTTTTCGTACCAGCCTGCCTGCAACGGCGTGCTGACCGGCGGGACCTGCACCGAATTGTCGGGATTGAGGCCGAGCGGCACCAGGCTGGAATGCGCGTCGATGCTCGGGATGTCCAGCGACACCGGCTCCGATTTCGGCATCGCGGCCGACGAGGCGGACGGAACGCTGGAAGCGGGCGCCGCGGTCGTCGAGCCGACTGAGCATCCGGACACCAGCGCGGCGAGCGCGACGGCCGACGCGGCGATTGTCTTCCTGATCATCATTCCCCCGATCCGGCCAAGGCCTGGCCGCGAGAACGCAGCCAGGCCCAGGAGACTAGTCAGCCACGCCGGCGACGACGCGCCGCCACGAGCCCGGTGCCGCCGAGTGCGAGCACGCCCATCGCGCCAGCCGCGATCGGCAGGCCGAGGCTGGAGCTGTCCGCAACCGGACCGTCGGTGCCGCCGGTCTGCGGAGCGCCCGACGGGACCTTGCTGACCTGCTTGGGCGCGGGGGTGGGCGTCGGCTTCGGCGCGGGCTTCGCGCCCAGCACGGTGAACTTCGTGGTGAGGTCCGCGCTGCCGCAGGAGAACGCCACCTTGTACACGCCGGGCTTCACGCCGGTGCGGACGGTCGCGGTGCCCTGCGAGATCGGAGCCTTCGACGGGTCGTTCTGCGGGCCGACCGGGTGCAGCTTGCCGAACTGCAGCGCCGCCGAGTTCAGGTTCTTGATTTCCGAGGCCTCGCAGCCGATGCGCACCGTGACGCGGTCCCCGGCGTGGCCCGAAGAAGGCAGCACGCGGATGAACGCCTTCGGGACACCCGCGTTGTCGTCCGTCGGCTCCTCAGCGGCAGGAGAGGAAGACGGAGCGGCGGCGGTGCTCGTCGCGGGCGGCGCAGTAGGCGCTTCGGCGGCGAAAGCCGGTGCGGCCGAAAGCATTCCGGCGGCGACCAGGGTGGAGAAAACAACGGTACGCTTCATGACACTCCCCTTGATGAAAAATGCGATTCCCGCCGCATACGACAGCGGCGAATCCGCGCCCTGCCGGCAGTTCCCCCTGCGGCCCGGGCGTTTTCGTTCCGACAACAACCAAGACGTCTCCACCCGCCGCGGGGTTGCCCCGGGAACGAAAAAACCGCCGGAAACAATTTTCCGGCGGTTTTCGGCAAGTATGGACGATTAGCCGGCGAGGCTTCCGTCGCCCGCTTTCGCCGCGCCCTGGGGCACCCGGGACACCTGCGCGGCGGGCACGGTGAAGGTCGCGTTGTACTGCTTCCCGTCGCACGTGACGGTGAGCGGGTAGCTGCCGGGTTTGGTGCCAGGCACCAGGTTCGCGCGTGCGCTCATCGTGGCCTTCACGCCGACCATCTCGCCGTAGTAGTACTGAGAGAACGCGAGCGCGGGCGAGCTGAACGTCGCCGCACCGGCCTTGGCGCCCGGGCAGTAGGCGAGCGCCAGGTTCGGGTCCGAGCCGCGCTGGTAGGCGTTCATCTGGCCGTGCCGCACCGCGGTGTCCTGGTTCAGCTGCACGGTCACCGGATCCGGGGCCGGCCCGTCCGCCGCTACCGCCGGGACCGCTGTCCCCGCCAGTCCGATCGCCGCCGCCACCGCGAAAATCGCGCTCTTGCGCACCCTCGTTCCTTCCCCGTGCCACACGTCTTCACCCCGCAAGACGCGGTGTGCGGCACGGGGTTGCCCTGAGGAGAAAAATCAGTCCAGATCGTCGTGCCGCATGAGCTGACGGCCCGCTTCGGTGATCGAGCCGGACAGCGACGGGTACACCGAGAACGTCAGCGCGAGGTGGTCCACCGTCAGCTGGTTCTGCACGGCCAGCGCGATCGGCAGGATCAGCTCGCTCGCCGACGGCGCGACCACCACGCCGCCGACCACCACGCCGGTGGCGGGGCGGCAGAACAGCTTCACGAAACCGCGGCGCAGGCCTTCCATCTTCGCGCGCGCGTTGGTGGCCAGCGGCAGCATGATCGTGCGCGCGGGAACCTCGCCGGAGTCGATCGCCTGCTGACTGATGCCGACGGTCGCGATCTCCGGGTGGGTGAAGACGTTCGCCGCGACGGTCTTGAGCTTGATCGGCGCGACGCCCTCGCCCAGCGCGTGCCACATCGCGATGCGGCCCTGCATGCTCGCCACGGACGCGAGCATCAGCACGCCGGTGCAGTCGCCCGCCGCGTAGACGCCGGGGACGCTCGTGCGCGACACCCGGTCCACCGCGATGAAGCCGCCGGGGCCGGGTTCGATGCCGACGCGGTCGAGGCCGATGTCGGCGGTGTTCGGGACGGACCCGACGGTCATCAGCGCGTGGCTTGCCTCGATCACGCGACCGTCGGCCAGGTGAACTTCGACGCCCTTCTCGGTGCGCTCGACGCGTTCCGCACGGGCCTGCTTGGCCACTGTGGTGCCGCGCTGCGTGAAGACCTCTTCGAGCACCGCGGCGGCGTCGGCGTCCTCGTGCGGCAGCACGCGGTCGCGGCTGGACACGACGGTGACCTTCACGCCCATCTCGGTGTACGCGGAGGCGAACTCGGCCCCGGTGACACCGGATCCGATCACCGCGAGGTGCTCGGGCAGCTCAGTCAGGTCGTACAGCTGACGCCAGTCCAGGATCCGCTCGCCGTCCGGCACCGCGCCGGGCAGCACGCGCGGGGTCGCGCCGGTGGCGATCAGGACGACGTCGGCGGACAGGGATTCCACCTTCCCGTCGGCGTGCGTGATCTCCACCGTGTGGGTGGCCAGACCCGGCTCGTCGTCGGCGAAGCGGGCCTCGGCGGTGATCACGCGCACGCCCTCACGCTGCACGCGAGCGCGGATGTCGGCCGACTGCGCGAGCGCGAGGCCCTTCACCCGGCCGTGCACCGTCGGCAGGTCGACGGTGGTGTCCGCGAGGTCGGTGTTGATGCCCAGCTCGCCGAGGTCGTGCATCTTCGCGAGCGCGCCGGACGAGGCGATGAACGTCTTCGAGGGCACGCAGTCGTAGAGGACACAGGCGCCGCCCAGGCCGTCCCGCTCGACGATCGTCACGTCGGCGCCGTGCTGCGCCGCGACCAAGGCGGCTTCGTAGCCCGCCGGGCCGCCACCCATGATCACGATCCTGGTCACCTGGGTCCTCCTATGTCACACGTGCTTGGCGGTGGTCCTGACCCTACGCGGCGAACCTGACCGGCAGGCGAAGTGCCCGGACACGGCATGTGCATCCGGATATGCGAAGGAAGGGTCGCTAGGCTGTGCCGCGTGCCGTTGTATGCCGCTTACGGATCCAACATGGAGCCCGCCCAGATGCTGGAGCGCGCCCCGCATTCGCCGATGGCCGGCACCGGCTGGCTGGAAGGCTGGCGGCTGACCTTCGGCGGCGAGGACATCGGGTGGGAAGGCGCGCTGGCCACCATCGTCGAGGACCCGTCGTCGCGGGTCTTCGTGGTGATCTACGACGTGACCGGGCTCGACGAGGAACGCCTCGACCGCTGGGAAGGCGGCGAGCTGGGGATGCACACGAAGATCCGGCTGCGCGTGCAGACCATGGACGGGTCGGTGCTGGCCTGGCTCTACGTCCTGGACGCCTACGAGGGCGGGCTGCCCTCGGCGCGGTATCTCGGGGTGCTCGCGGACGCCGCGGAGGCGGCCGGCGCCCCGGTGGACTACGTGGACGATCTGCGCACCCGGCCGTGCACCGGGATCAGCGGCTGACGCTTTCCGCTTGACTGTCCGTGAGGGGAACCCTCACGGACTCTGAGTCCCTCAGGGTTCCCCTCACGGACTTTCAGCCGTTCGAGAGGCGAACCAAACCGCTCCTCCGGAGTGCGCCCGGCCTCGCGGCGGCGGTCCGGGAGGCTCGTTTTCCGAGCCATCCACAGCCCGCCCAGGCCGTCCCCAGGCGAGCCGGGAAGTTGTCCCCAGCGGTGCGGCCCTGTGGATAACTCTGCGTCTCCGGACTATCCACAACCTGGCCGGACAGCTGCCCAATACCACACGGCAGAGGCTCACCCACACGGGCATCGAGCACCTCAGCGCGCAGGAAAAATCGCAGCGCGTCACCGAAATCGGCGGCACAATTCAGGACAGCACATCACCGCGCACAGCCGCGGATTCCGCCAAAGCCGTTGCCACACAACGCGAAATCCGCCAGAGGCAGTCACCGGCCAACTGCTCAGCCAAGGCCGCACAAAAGTCCGAAATGACTCTCGGTGAACAGGGCTAGGCAAGGGCATCGGCGGTCTAGACCACAGCGCGTAACTCCCCGCTGACACCCCCGCACGAGGGGTACCTCTCACCCACCCAAGTTATCCACATCGGCGCTAAGCCTGTGGATAACTCAGGCCAGCGAGGCCAGTGCGGTGTGCACCAAAGTGCGGACTCCGACGAGCAGCGCGCGCTCGTCGAGGACGAACGTCGGGCGGTGGATGTCGGCCTGCGGAGCGGGCGGGCCGGACCACACGCCGAGCCGGGCGAAGGCCCCGCCGACGTGCTCCAGGTACCAGCCGAAGTCCTCGCCGCCGGACGACTGTTCCGTCCCGGCGAGCCCCGCTTCGCCGACCGCCGCCTCGACGCCGGCGCGCATCAGCGCGGTCGACTCCGCGTCGGAGACCACGGGCGGCACGCCGCGGCGGTAGTCGAGCGAGAAGCCGACACCGGTCGGGGCCAGCAGCGATTCCACCGACGACGCGACGAGCGGCTCCAGTGCCTTCCACACCTCGTGGTCGGCGGTCCGCAGCGTGCCGCGCAGGACGCCGTCCTGCGGCACCGCGTTCGCGGCCTGTCCGGCGTGCACCGCGCCCCACACCAGCACCGTGCCGGACCGCGGGTCGACGCGGCGGGACAGCACCGACGGCAGCGACGTGATGACCGTGCCCAGCGCGTACACGAGGTCCGCGGTGAGGTGCGGCCGCGACGTGTGCCCGCCGGGCGAGGTGAGACGCAGTTCGATGAGGTCGGCGGCGGACGTCAGCGCGCCGACCCGGGTGCCGACCTTGCCCGCTTCGAGCCGCGGGTCGCAGTGCAGGCCGTAGATCCGCTCGACGCCCTCCAGCGCTCCCGCGGCGATCATGTCCAGCGCGCCGCCGGGCATGACCTCCTCGGCGGGCTGGAAGATCAGCCGCACGCGGCCGGGCAGCTCGGGCGCGCCGGCGAGGGCGCGACCGGCGCCGAGCAGGATCGCGGTGTGCGCGTCGTGGCCGCACATGTGCGCCGCGCCCTCGGTGGTGGAGGAGTACGGCAGGCCGGTGTCCTCGGTGAGCGGCAGCGCGTCGATGTCCGCGCGCAGCGCGACGCAGCGCTCGCCCTTGCCGATGTCGCACACCACGCCGGTGCCGCCGGGCAGCACCCACGGCTTCAGCCCGACCCGGCGCAGCAGCGACACGATCAGCTCGGTCGTCGCGTACTCGTTCCGCGACAGCTCGGGGTGGGCGTGGATGTGCCGCCGCCACGCGAGCACGTCGGTCGCGTTCGCGCGCAGCCAGTCGTCCAGCCAGAACGGGCCGCGGCCCGCACCAAGGTCTTCCACCGGAGCCATGCTGACGCCGGCTTCGGTGAGCAGCGCGCCGGGCGCCGCGATCGGGTTGTGGTCACCTGGAACGTCCGGCCGTGAGTCCAGCACCGTCACGCCGCACCTCCTCCCGCAACACGAGCGCAGGGGAACACGCAACGTGCCGATCGATCTGTCTTACGCATTGCGGTCGATCGTGCACCATGCAGGTGGCAAGCGGCGGCGCGGTGCGCTTCGGCCAAGACGGCCGGTAGAAGATCTGCGGCGAACGGCTGATGAAGTTCGGCGTGGGTGAACGCCGGAAAGCTCAGCCGCCTTGGGCCTTGCGGCGCTTGATGCGGTGGCGGCGGCCGAAGAACACGATGGCGAGCAGCACCACGGCGGCCCCGCCCGCGACGAGGTTCTTCTTCGTCTTGTCGGCGTTGGCCTTGTCGGTCTGCGTCGGGTCCAGCACCGGGCCGGGGGGTGCCTGGTGGACCGCGTTCACCTGCGTGATCGCCGTCTCGGCCGCCACGGTGACCGCGGCGGGAGCCGAGGTCGCCGCGGACGCCGCCACCGGCAGCACCCCGGTGAGCAGCACGCCGAGCAAACCGGCCAGCAGCAGTCCCCGCACCTTCGCCATGACTTCCCTTCTACGCCGTCACCGTGCATTGTGCCCGCCGAAGCTCGGGCGCGTCAGCCGCCACGCGGTGGAGCCGGGCCCGCTCGCCCCGTGCTGACGACCGCCGGGCGCAACAAGCCCCTGAGACGGCCAAAAGACACTTGTGCGCAGAGCGCTTTTTCTTCTTGGACAACGTTCAAGAAGGGGGGTTCACGACGGCCCGGCGAACGCCGCCAAGATCCGCTGCGCGGCCAGCGTCGCGGTGAGTTCTCCGTCGCGCACGGCTCGTTCCACGTCGGCTACCTGCGCACGGACCGCCGGATGCGCGGTGAGCCGGTCGAGCAGCTGTTCGCGGACCATCGACCAGGTCCAGTCCACCTGCTGCTTTTTGCGCCTCTCGCCAAGATCACCCGATTCGGTGAGCACCTCGCGGTGTTTCCCGATCGCCGCCCACACCTCGTCGAGGCCGCTGCCCTCGAGCCCGCTGCACGTGAGCACCGGCGGCGTCCAGAGCGCGTCCTTGCCGTAGATCATCCGCAGCGCGCCCTGCAGTTCGCGCGCGGCGCGCTTGGCGTCGCGTTCGTGCGGGCCGTCGGCCTTGTTCACGGCGATGACGTCGGCGAGTTCCAGCACGCCCTTTTTGATGCCCTGCAACTGGTCGCCGGTGCGCGCCAGCGTCAGGAAGAGGAAACAGTCGACCATGTTCGCCACGGTCACCTCGGACTGCCCGACCCCGACCGTCTCCACCAGCACGACGTCGAAGCCGGCCGCTTCCATCAGCACTATCGTCTCGCGGGTCGCGCGGGCGACCCCGCCGAGCGTGCCGGACGTCGGCGACGGGCGGATGAACGCCTTCGGGTCCACCGCCAGCCGCGCCATCCGGGTCTTGTCGCCGAGGATCGAACCGCCGGTTCGGGTCGAGGACGGGTCGACGGCCAGCACCGCGACCCGGTGCCCGGCCGTGGTGAGGTCGGTGCCGAGCTGGTCGATAAATGTCGACTTGCCGACTCCGGGCACGCCGGTGATACCGACGCGTTTCGCCCCGCCGGCGTGCGGGAGCAGCTCGACGAGCAGCTCCTGAGCTTGGCGCCGGTGGTCCTCCCGGTGCGATTCGACCAGCGTGATGGCCTTGGACAGGGTCCCCCGGTCGCCCGCGAGCACGCCCTTGGCGTATTCGCCGACGTCGATCCGCCGCGGCAAGGTTCAGGACTCCTGCGCGGCCAGCTGCTGGAGCAGGTCGATCGCGGCGTCCGCGAGCACCGTGCCCGGGCCGAAGATCGCCGCCGCTCCCGCTTCGCGCAGCTCGGGGTAGTCCTGCGGCGGGATCACGCCGCCGACCACGACCATGATGTCCTCGCGGCCCAGCTCGGCCAGCTCGTGGCGCAGCGCGGGCACCAGCGAGAGGTGCCCGGCGGCCAGCGAGGACACGCCGATCACGTGCACGTCGGCTTCCGACGCCTGGCGCGCGACCTCGGCCGGGGTGGAGAACAGCGGGCCGACGTCGACGTCGAAGCCGAGGTCGGCGAAGCCGGTCGCGATCACCTTCTGGCCGCGGTCGTGGCCGTCCTGGCCCATCTTCGCGACGAGGATGCGCGGGCGGCGGCCTTCCTCTTCAGCGAATTTGTCGACCAGCTCGCGGGCCTTCTCGACGTTGTCCGACTTCCCCACCTCTTCCCGGTAGACGCCGGAGATCGTGCGGATCTGGCCGGAGTGGCGGCCCCAGTTCTTCTCCAGCGCGTCGGAGATCTCGCCGACGGTGGCCTTCGCGCGCGCGGCGTTGATGGCCAGTTCAAGCAGGTTGCCGTTGTTCTGCGCGCCCTCGGTGAGGCGGCGCAGAGCGTCCTCGGTGGCCTGCGGGTCGCGTTCTTCGCGCAGCCGACGCAGCTTCTCGAGCTGCTGTGCGCGTACGCCTGCGTTGTCGACTTTCAGGACGTCGATCTGCTCGTCGTCGGTGACCTGGTACTTGTTCACGCCGATGACCGGCTGTCGTCCCGAGTCGATACGCGCCTGCGTACGCGCGGCTGCCTCTTCGATGCGCAGCTTCGGGATGCCTTCGTCGATCGCGCGCGCCATGCCGCCCGCGCCTTCGACTTCGGTGATGTGACCCCACGCCTTGCGCGCGAGGTCGTAGGTGAGCTTCTCGACGAACGCGCTGCCGCCCCACGGGTCGATGACGCGCGTGGTGCCGGATTCCTGCTGCAGCAACAGCTGTGTGTTGCGCGCGATCCGCGCGGAGAAGTCGGTGGGCAGCGCCAGCGCTTCATCGAGAGCGTTGGTGTGCAACGACTGTGTGTGCCCCTGGGTGGCAGCCATCGCTTCGACGCACGTACGCGTGACGTTGTTGAAGACGTCCTGCGCGGTGAGAGACCAGCCTGACGTCTGAGAGTGCGTACGCAGCGACAGCGACTTCTGCGACTTCGGGTCGAACTGCTTCACCAGCTTCGCCCACAGCAGCCGAGCCGCGCGCAGCTTCGCGACCTCCATGAAGAAGTTCATGCCGATGGCCCAGAAGAACGACAGCCGCGGCGCGAACTTGTCGACGTCCAGCCCGGCTTCGACGCCCGCGCGGATGTACTCGACACCGTCCGCGAGCGTGTACGCCAGCTCCAGATCGGCGGTCGCTCCGGCCTCCTGCATGTGGTAGCCGGAGATGGAGATCGAGTTGTACTTCGGCATGTGCTGCGAGGTGTAGCCGAAGATGTCGGAGATGATCCGCATCGACGGCTGCGGCGGGTAGATGTAGGTGTTGCGGACCATGAACTCCTTGAGGATGTCGTTCTGGATCGTCCCCGCGAGCTGCTCCGGCTTCACCCCCTGCTCCTCGGCCGCGACCACGTACAGCGCGAGCACCGGCAGCACCGCGCCGTTCATCGTCATCGAGACGGACATCTTGTCCAGCGGGATGCCGTCGAAGAGCTGGCGCATGTCGTAGATCGAGTCGATCGCCACGCCCGCCATGCCGACGTCGCCGGACACGCGCGGGTGGTCGGAGTCGTAGCCGCGGTGGGTCGCGAGGTCGAACGCGACCGACAGGCCCTTCTGCCCGGCCGCGAGGTTGCGGCGGTAGAAGGCGTTCGACTCCTGCGCGGTGGAGAACCCGGCGTACTGGCGGATCGTCCAGGGCTGGTTCACGTACATCGTCGGGTACGGCCCGCGCAGGTACGGCGCGATGCCCGGGTACGTGCCGAGGAAGTCCACATCGGACAGATCGGCGGCGGTGTAGACCGGCTTCACGCCGATGCCCTCGGGGGTTTCCCAGGCCAGCGCGTCGGGGCCCTTTCCGGTGGCTTCCTGTACGGCCTGTGCCCACGCGGCGCGGTCGCCTGGTTCCGGTGTGCCGAGGGGGATGTCGGCGAAGTTGGGGATGCTCATCGAATCACCGTCTTTAGACCCGCGCCGGAGCGCATTGCTGCCTCACGCTTCCTGATGGTTTTCATTGAGCGACTCCCAGCTGTGCGTGGAGGCTGGTCAGGACTTCGAGCGCGTCGCACCCGGCGTACAGATTGCCGCTGATTCCGTCGTAGGTGCCCTTGCCCGCCAACAGAACCTGCTTCGCGCCGAGTGAGGCCGCAGCGGACGCGGCCTGCTCTTCGTACGCCGCGTCGGTGCCGCAGACGCAGGCGACCTTCGTGCCGCTCTCGCGGAACGCGCCGGGCAGATCGTCGGTCGCGCCGGGGTTCACCGCCTCGATGCCGCCTGCCTGCAGCAGGTTCGTCGCGAAGGACGCGCGGCCGGTGTGCGCGGCGACCGGACCCAGCGTGGCCAGGAAAACCTTCGGCCGCTCGCCGTGCTCGGCGAGGTAGGCGTCGGCCGCGTCGCGCAGCTTCTCGTACTCCTCGGCGTACCGGTGCCGCGGCAGCCCGCCGTCCACAGTGGACGGAAGCGGGTCGCGGGTGACCGGCTTCTCCTCCAGGTTCGGGAACTCGCTGACGCCGGTGAGCGGGTCGCGCCGGGTGGCCAGGCGGCTCGCGCGCTTCTCCCAGGTCTCGGCCAGCCGCCCGGCCAGCGCACCGGACGCCAACTCGGCTTCGATGCCGCCCGCCGCTTCGATCGCGGTGAACTCGCGCCACGCGGCTTCGGCGAGTTCGTCGGTGAGCTTCTCGACGTACCAGGAGCCGCCTGCCGGGTCGATCACGCTGCCCAGCTTCGACTCTTCGATGAGGATCGCGTTGGTGTTGCGGGCGATCCGCGAGGAAAACGCGTCCGGCAGGCCGATCGCCGCGTCGAACGGCAGCACGGTGACCGCGTCCGCGCCGCCGACCCCGGCCGCGAAGCAGGCGACGGTGGTGCGCAGCATGTTCACCCACGGGTCACGCTGGGTGAACATCGACGGCGACGTGACCGCGTGCTGATGCATCCCGCGCGCGTCCGCGGCCGCGCCGGAAACCTCGAGGACCCGGTCCCACAGCCGGCGCGCGGCGCGGAACTTGGCGATGGTGAGGAACTGGTCCGCAGTCGCCGCGAACCGGAACTCGAGCTGCGCGGCCGCCGCGGCGACGTCCAGCCCGGCCTCGGTGAGCGCCCGCAGATAAGCGACGCCGGACGCGATCGTCGCGCCGAGTTCCTGCGAATCGGAGCCGCCTGCCTCATGAAACGGCAGTCCGTCGGCGACGATCGTGCGGACCTTGGGGTATTTAGGGGCAACCTTCGCGGCCAATTCGGCGGCCGGGCCGAGCGGCAGCGCCCGCCCGGTGCGCGCCGTGGTCCCGAGCGGGTCCGCACCGAGCGTGCCGACGGCTTCGCTGGCCGGGACCTCGCGCTCGGCGAAGAGGTCAAGAAGCTCCTGAGCTGCGGTTTCGTACTCCGCACCGGCGTCGAGGACGACCGGCGCGAGGCCGACGTAAACCTCGTTCAGCGCGTCCGCGAGCGCGGAAATCGGCAGCGAACCCTCGCCGAGCCGCAGCCACACCGAGGACGCGCCGCCTTCGAGGTCGGCGAGGATCGCGGCGTTCGCCGCGCGGATGTCTTCCCGCTGGTGACGGACCCGGATGTCCCATCCGGTGTCGACGACACCCTCCGGCCGAGCCCCGCGCACGAACGGCGGCAGACCGGGGAAGCCGAGGTCGCCGCCCGCGTCGTCAGACGTGTACAGCGGCTGGATCTCGATGCCGTCGTAGGTGCGCGAGGCGAGCTTGCTCTCCGGCGCCCCCGCGAAATCCTCGGGGAGCCTGCCGCTCTTGCGCAGCACTCCCGCCACCAGCTCCTGCCACTGGGCGCGGTCCGCGGTCGGGAACTCCGCCGCGAGCGCGAGCCCGGGCTCGGAGGTCGGCGCCGACTCCGGACCAGCCACGTTCGTCATACCCAGTGATGGTAGAGGCAGGCCACCACCCGCACCTGTGACTCTGCTCGCCCCCCGTACGGGTGAACTCAGGGGTAGCGGTGCTGGGTCGAAGAGTGTCGGCCCCTTGGGCCACAATCATGGGGTGCCCTCGGAGAACAGCGACCTGGACCAGCCCGGCAACACCGACAGCACCGGCTCGGCGAAAGCCGGGCCGTCGACCGGCGGCGACCAGCCGCGGGTAGTCGCCGGGCGCTACCGGCTGCGGTCGGTTCTGGGGTCGGGCTCGATGGGCACGGTCTGGTCGGCCTACGACGAGTTCCTGCACCGCCCGGTCGCGGTCAAGGAGATGAAGGTGCCGCCGGGCATCCCGGCCGAACAGGCGGACGAACTCCGCGAGCGCACGCTGCGCGAGGCCCGCGCGATCGCGGTGCTGTCGCATCCGAACGTCATCACGCTGCACGACGTCGCGCGCGAGAACGACGCCCCCTTCGTCGTGATGGAGCTGCTGCCGTCGCGCAGCCTCGCCCACCTGCTGCGCGACCACGGCCCCCTGACTGTCGAACAGGCCGCAGCCGTCGGCATCGCGGTCGCGGCGGCCCTTGAAGCAGCCCACGACGCGGGCATCACGCACCGTGACGTGAAGCCGGGCAACGTCCTCGTCGCCAGCGACGGCCGAATCAAGCTCACCGACTTCGGCATCGCCCGCAACGTCTCCGAAGCCACCATGACGCGAACCGGAATCATGCTGGGTTCGCCCGCCTACATCTCGCCGGAAGTCGCTTCCGGCGGCGCAGTCACCCCCAACGCCGACCTGTGGGGCCTCGGCGCGACGCTTTTCGCCGCCGTCGAAGGCGCACCCCCCTACGACGCGGACGGCGACCCCTTGGAAACCGTCGGCAAGGTCGTCAACGGCAAAGTCCCGCGCCCGAAACCCGGCCCGCTGGCCGACGTCATCGCGGCGTTGATGAAGAAGGAGCCGGAAAAGCGAATCTCGCTGCGCGAGGTGCGCCACCGCCTCTATCCCATGCAGAACAAGGCCGCCCTCGACCTGTTCGGCCCAGAACTGTTCCGCACCCCAGACGGCAAAAAGACGGCCGCCCACCTGGACGCCACCGACACCCAGGTCATCAAAACGGTCGCCCCGAAACCCGACACCCCCGATCAACCCGCCGCGCTGGCAGCAGACCCGGGCCCGCTGCCCTTCATGCGCTCGGGAAACACCGGCTCCGCCCCCGTCTTCACCCCCGCGCCCCCGCTGCCCGCCCCGCCCCCGTTGCCCGCTCCGCTGCCACCCCCGCCCCCGCGCCGCAGCAGCAAAGCAACGGCGATGCTGGCAGTAGCCTCAATGGTCCTGTTCGCCCTGGCCTGCGGCGGCGGTTTCGCCCTGGCGCGGGTCGTGAGCGGTCAAAACCTGCTGCCACCACAAGGCCCGGGAACCGGAGTGCTGGCCACCCTGGGCACCGTCGCAGGCTCATCGGAGCCGCTGAAGCTGGTCCCGCAACACGGGAACGCCAGCGCAACCGCGAACGTCTCGCGCGACAGCGAATACACCGTCTCAGTGCCTGAGGGATGGAAACGCTTCATCGCCTCCCGGAAATCCTCTTTTGGCGCCTCAACGGTAGTCCAATACCTTTCCCAGGACGGCCGCCAATCCCTGCGCCTGGAACGAATCCCGAACTTCTACGAGAAGTATTCGCTCAGCGACGCGCTGACAGCACTGCGCTCTTCAGGTTCGCAAGACTCATTCAACTTCACCCGAGAACCAGTCAACACGAACAACGGCGTCGAAGTCATGTTCCGCGCAGTAGAACGAGCACAAAGCCGCTCCGCCAACCCGGACGCAGTGATCACCCGCGCAACCTACGCACTGATCAAACAAGCGGACAACACCCTGTGGCTGCTATCGCTAACAGTCCCGGCGGAACAAGAAGACACCGGCTCCGCGACCTTTAACCAAATCGCGCCAACCTTGTCTTTCCCAGCAACTTCATAAAACCGCACCGCTGCACCCACAATCGAGGCACCCAGCCCCTCCCCCGCACCCCGATACGAAGCTCTCCTGCACGATCAAGCTTCGGGGTACCCCACGCAACCAACGTGCGCAATTTCGCCGCCACGCGACGAGCCGCCGACACGCACTTAAAAGTGCCTTTTGCACCCCCTCCCCAACTAATCCATCATGGTGTTACAACCAAATCACCCCATCCGAACCCAAGCCCCATCCCGCCCAACCCCACGAACCGCACTGACAGCCCGATTACCGGCAACCTCCCCGTGGTGAGCAACAGCCCAATCCACCATCCCCCGCACCGCGTCGATCAACGACCGCCCCAAATCCGTCAACGCGTACTCCACCCGCGGCGGAACCTCGGCATGCGCAGTCCGGGTAAGCAACCCGTCCCGCTCAAGATGCTTCAGCGTCTGAGTCAACATCCGCTGCGAAATCCCCGGCACACTCGCCTGTAAATCGGAATAACGCAGCGAACCACCACTCAAAGTGCTGATGGTCAACACCGTCCACTTGTCACCGATCCGGTCGAGCACCTCCCGGATAAAGCCGCTGTCCTCCGGCCACGCCTGACACGGACCGCTGACCTGTCGCGCTGACGCCATCTCACTCTCCTTCCGAGTGCAACCGCACTACCAGTATGCAACCACGTCACACCTCAATTGAGAGAGAAGTGAGCACTGTGCACGCACCCGACACCATCGTCGTCGGAGCAGGCCCAGTAGGCCTGTGGACCGCAGCCGAGCTGGCCCTAGGCGGCAGCCATCCCCTAGTTCTGGAACAGGCCGAACACCGCAGCCCGCACTCGAAAGCGCTGGCCATCCACCCGCGCACCATCGAAGTCCTCGCGATGCGCGAACAAGAACAAGCCTTCCTCGACGGCGGACTGTCCCTGCCGAACGGGCACTTCGGCATGCTGCCCGCCCGCCTGGACTTCCGAGACCTGGCCACGCCGTTCCCATTCCAACTCGCTCACCCGCAACTGCGCACCGAAGAACTCCTCGAACAACACGCACTGGCCCAGGGCGCGATACTCCGGCGCGGACACCGGGTATCCGGGCTGAGCCAAGCCGACCACGGCGTGACACTGCAGGTCATCGGGCCAGACGGGGAGTACGAGATCACCGCGGACTACGTCGTCGGAACAGACGGCGCGGGCAGCACCATCCGCCACGCGGCAGGCATCGACTTCCCCGGCACCGACTCGACCGTCTTCGGATTCCTCGGCGACGTCGAGCTGACCGACCCGCCGGAGGGACCCGGCTACTGGCACAACGAACACGGCGCGCTGATCGTGGCCCCGCTCCCCGGCGGGCTGTGGCGCGTCACCGGCTCCGCGCCGTCCGACCCCAGCCCGACCCTGGAATCCCTGCGGGAGACGGCAAACCTGATCGCGGGTACAGATTTCGGCCCGCACTCCCCGGTATGGCTGTCCCGCTTCGGCAACGCCACCCGGCTCGCGGCGGAGTACCGAAAAGGCCGGGTGTTCCTGGCAGGCGACGCCGCGCACAGACATTTCCCGGCAGGCGGCGTCGGACTGAACGTAGGCCTCCAGGACGCGATGAACCTGGGCTGGAAGCTCGCCGCAGTCCAGCGAGGCCACGCGGACCCCGCACTACTCGACACCTACCACCCGGAACGCCACCCCGTCGGCGTCGCACTCGGCGAACACACCAAGGCCCAGACCGCCCTGATCACCGCCACCACCGAGGAAGGCCAGTCTCTGCGCCGGTTCATGACGGACCTGCTGCGCACCCATCCCGACGTAGCGACCGCATTGGCCAACACGGTCACCGCACTGGACGTGCGCTACCCGGGCAACAGTCCCCTGACAGGCCAGCGCTTCCCGGCCACCCGCGAGCAACTGCACCTGCTACGCGAAGGCCGTCCGGTGCTGCTCGCCAAGGAAGCCAGCCCGGAGCTGAAGGACCTGGCCGCGAATGCGGACCTCCAGCTGTACGAAACCGAACTGCCCTGGCCGACGTCCACCGTGCTGATACGCCCGGACGGACACGTCTGGGCCGCCGGAGACACCGCCGGACAGTTGGCGAACGCGATGGCCGAATTGCCCTTGGCCTGACCACAAGCGGTCCCCGGGAAAGCCTTCCCGGGGACCGCGCTCACCCCTCCGTATACCGCCGCGCGGTCTCCGCGGCCTGCGCCAGCCTCCGCAACCCCTCGAACAGCCGATCCCCCAGCACCGTCCCCACCACCGTGGCCTCGACGATCCGGTCCATCGACACCCCCGCCTCAAGGGTGTCCAAGTCGGCCTCAGCGATCCGATCGGCGATCTCCGCGTACCGCCCGAGCTGATCGAGCAACGCCTGGTGCCCCAGCGCCCGGATCGTGCAGAGAGTCCCCACCAGCAAATCCGCCGCCGGATTGTCCGGCCCGAATTTCCACCCGTGCTCCTTGGCGATCGAGGTCAGCAACCCCATCGCCCACTCCCGGTCATCAGCGGGAACCTCGGCCTTGAACACGGTCAGCGCCCGCTGCGCGACCCCCAGCACGTTGTACGCGGCCCGATCTGAATCGACCGCGGCCACGACTTCCCGCACGGTCGCCACCGACAGCCCGCCGACCTCGACCAGCGCGCGGATCAGCTTCAGCCGCCGCACGTGCTCCTCGCCGTAGCGCGCCTGGTTCGGGCTGGTCCGCTCGCCGGCCGGGAGCAGCCCCTCCCGCAGGTAGTACTTGATCGTCGCCACCGGGATCCCGGACTCGGCGCTCAGCTCTGCCATCCGCACCCACTCGACCCTACTTCCGGACTTCCGGGAAAACCCTGAGGACATCTCAGGATGGATAGTTTAACTTCCCATAGTGGAGAGCAGCACTATCCATGCTGGGAGGAACCTCATGACCACCACTGTCGACCCGCCCGCGACGCTGAACACCGCACGGATGCGGACCTGGCACCGGCCTTCGCTGTGGTTCGCCGGGGCGATGGCCGTCGCGACCGTGCTTTCCATCGCGGCGATGCTGATCGACCACCGGACCCTGCTCGGCTCGCCGGTGTGGGCGAAGCCGTTCAAGTTCGCCGTGTCCGGCGGGCTCTACTTCTTCACCTGGAGCTGGCTCGTTTCGCTGCTGCGCGGCCGGTTGCGCAAGGTCGCGAGCGTCGCCACGACCGTCGCCGTCGTGCTGTTCGCCGCCGAATACGTGGCGATGGCCTTCCAGGCGGCCCGCGCCCGGCCGAGCCACTTCGCGAACACGTCCCCGTTCGACGCCGCGCTGTTCCAGGCGATGGGCGTGATGGTGGCGGCGCTCTGGCTCGCCACGCTCGTGGGCACCGTCGTGCTCATGTTCACCCGGATCGAGGACCGCGCGGTGTACTGGGCGGTGCGCACCGGCGCGGTCGTCGCGCTGATCGGCGCCGGTCTCGGCGCGACCATGACCCAGCCGACTCCGATCGAGCGGGCCACGATCAAGGCCACCGGCCATTCCGACCTCATCGGCGCGCACAGCGTCGGCGTCGCGGACGGCGGCCCCGGTCTTCCGCTGCTCGGCTGGAGCACCACCGGCGGCGACCTGCGCATCGCGCACTTCATCGGCCTGCACGGGCTGCAAGCGTTGCCGCTCTTGGCTTTCGGACTCGCGGTGCTCGCCACGCGACTGCCCCGGCTGCGCGAGAGCGCGGTGCGCGTGCGGCTGGTGTGGACGGGTTCGATCGGCTACGCGGGTCTCGTCGGGCTGATCCTGTGGCAGGCCGAACGCGGCGAGCCGCTCATCTACCCGAGCGGCACGACGCTGGCCGCGGCCGGCCTGCTGGTCGGCGTCGTCGCGGCGGCTGTCGCGGCGTCGGTGCTGGTGCCGGTCCGCAAGGCGGTCCGGTGAGCGACCTGACCGTCTTCGCCTGGACGTTCCCGGTCGCGGTGCCGTTCTGGGCACTGATGATCTTCCTGCCCGGCTGGCGCGGCACCCGCCGGATCCTGGCCTCGCCGTGGGTGCCGCTGCTGCCGCTGGTCTGGTACTTCGTGCTGGCCATCCCGCACTTCGGGGAGCTGTGGCACGCCATGCAACGGCCAGATCTCGGGGTGCTGCAAGGGTTTCTGAGCACGCCGTACGGGGCCGCGCTGGTCTGGGCGCACCTCATCGCGTTCGACCTGTTCATCGCACGCTGGATGTTTTTCGAGGCGCGCACGCACCGGATCCCGTGGTGGGTGCTCAGCCCGCTGCTCCTGCTGACGATCTTCCTGTCGCCGTTCGGCCTGGTCGCGTTCCTCGTCGTGCGCAGTGCCCGGATACGCTCGGCGGCATGAGCAACCTGGAGGAGGCGGCCGCGGCCGTCATCGCCGAGCGCACCGGCGTCGAGAAGCACGACATCGCCGTGGTGCTGGGTTCGGGATGGCGTCCGGCCGCGGACGTGATCGGGACCGCCGACGCGGAGATCCCGTTCGGCGAACTGCCGGGCTTCACCCCGCCCGGAGCCGTCGGCCACGGCGGCACGGTGCGGTCCCTGCGGATCGGCGAGAAACGCGCGCTGGTCCTGCTCGGCCGCACGCATTACTACGAGGGCAAGGGCATCGACCCGGTTGTGCAGAACGTGCGCACGGCCGCGGCGGCGGGCGCGCGGACCGTGCTGCTCACCAACGCGGCGGGCGGGCTGCGGGAGGGCATGAGCGTCGGACAGCCGGTGCTGATCTCCGACCACCTCAACCTGACCGCGCGCTCCCCGATCGTCGGCGCGAACTTCGTCGACCTCACCGATCTCTACGCCAAGCGGCTGCGCGACCTGGCGCGGGAGATCGACGATTCGCTGGAGGAGGGCGTGTACGCGGGCCTGCCCGGACCGCACTTCGAGACGCCCGCCGAGATCCGGATGCTGCGCACCATGGGCGCGGACCTGGTCGGCATGTCGACCGTGCTGGAGGCGATCGCCGCCCGCGCGGCCGGGCTCGAGGTGTTCGGGCTGTCGCTGGTCACGAACCTGGCCGCGGGCATGACCGGCGAACCGCTCAACCACGAGGAAGTCCTCGAGGCCGGGCGGCAGTCGGCGACGCGGATGGGCTCGCTGCTGAAGGAACTCGTCGCACGCGCGTGAGTTCCGGCGAGCGCCCCAATGTGGCATTGGGTGCGTCCCACGCACCCAATGTGGCGTTCGGTGCGTCCCACGCACCCAACGCCACATTGGGGCGCAAGCAGCTCACACGTATTGCGGCAGCTGCGCGACTACTTCTTCCGGCGAAGGCATCCCCGCGACCTCCGCCGCCAGCGCGCGCACGACGTCCGCCACCGTGCTGTCCGACAGCAACCGGCCAGCGGTCTCCCGAACCGCGTCCGTCGTCAGTTCGTCGCCGAGGAGCTTCGCTCCCGCACCGGCCTCGACCACCGCGTCGGCGTTGGTGAACTGGTCCGCGCCCTGCGGCAGCACCAGCTGCGGCACCCCCGCGGCGAACGCGCCCAGCGTGGTCCCGCTTCCGCCGTGGTGCGCCACCAGATCGACGTGCGGCAGCAGTTCCGACTGCGGAACCCACGCCTCCAGCCGCACATTCGACGGCACCTCGCCGAGCGCCTCGACGTCGACGGACGGACCGGTCGCCACCAGCACGTCCACATCGAGCGCGGCCAGGCCCCGCAACGCCGCCGTCAGCAGATGCGCCTGGCTCGCTCCGGTGGTGCCGAGCGTCAGATACACCAGAGGACGGCTGCGGTCGCGGCCTTCGATGCCGGACGGCAGCTCGCCCGGTTCGCTCCAGCCGACCGGACGCAGCGGCACGCGCCGCGCCCCGGCGACGAACTCGGGCGCCTGCACCGACGGCGGGCAGATGTCCACGAACGGATGGCCCCAGAAGAGCCTGCTGTCGCCGGCGAGCCCGAGTTCGGCGGCGAACTCGCCGATTCGCTCGGCGATGTGCTCCACCAGGCCACCGGCCGAAACCCGGCCGAATCCGTGTGCCATCGCGGGGATCCCGGCCCGGTGCGCGGCGAACGCGCCGCCCGGATTGCCCATTTCGTACACGACCAGGTCCGGTTTCCGCTCGGCGAGCACCGGGGCGAGGTCGGTCATGAACTCGGTGGGCAGCAGCCGGCCGAACCCCTTGCCGATCGCCTCGTTCAACTCGGCTTCCGGGACCTCGTGGCGGCCGCGGGTGTCTCCGGTGAACAGGCGGCCGAACGCCTCCTGCAGGGTCAGCCCGGCGGCGGCGGTTTCGAGGCCTGCCTTCTCGAGCGTCGGATGGAAGTCGGGGGCGGTCGCATAAACCACGTCGTGGCCCGCGGCGCGCGCGGCGACGGCCAGCGGCAGCAACGGATAGAGGTGTCCGTAAGACGCGAGGGAAGTGAAAAGTATGCGCACCGCTCGAGCGTATCGCCAGGCACCACCCAGTTTCCGGATCCGCGTAAGCTGGCCCGGGTGTCCGACAGCCTCGATTCCCGCCTGCGCGATTCCGTCTACCGCTGGATCACCGACGACCCGGATCCGGCGTCGCGCGAGGAACTGACCGCCGTTCTCGCCCGCGCGATGGGCAAGGAGCCCGGCGCGGCCGAGGAGATCGCCGACCGGATGGCCGGGCCGCTGGAGTTCGGGACCGCGGGGCTGCGCGGGCCGGTGCGCGCGGGTCCGAACGGGATGAACGTCGCAGTCGTCACGCGGACCACCGCGGGCGTCGCCGCGTGGCTCGCAGCGCAGGGGCACGCGGGCGGCGTGGTCGTGGTCGGCCGCGACGCCCGGCACGGTTCGGAGGCGTTCGCCACCGCGGCGGCCGAAGTGCTGACTGCCGCCGGATTCGCGGTGAAGGTGCTGCCGCAGCCGTTGCCGACGCCGGTGCTGGCGTTCTCGGTGCTGCACTACGGCGCGGTCGCCGGAATCCAGATCACCGCGTCGCACAACCCGCCCGCGGACAACGGGTACAAGCTCTACGACGCCACCGGCGGACAGATCGTGCCGCCGTCCGACGGCGAAATCGAACGCGCGATCCAGTCCGCCCCGGCCACTCGGAGCATTCCGCGCAAGCCCGGCGCCGAAGTTGTCGACCCGCGCGAGGCGTACCTTTCCGCGGTCGGCGCACTGCCGCGCGGCACGACACGCGAGCTGCGGATCGCCGCGACCGCGCTGCACGGCGTCGGCGCGGAGACCCTGCGGGCCGCGCTTTCACGGGCCGGATTCACCGATGTACACCTGGTTTCCGCCCAGTCCGAACCGGACGCCGACTTCCCCACCGTCTCGTTCCCCAACCCCGAGGAACCCGGAGCGACCGACCTCCTGCTGGCGCTGGCGTCCGAAGTGGACGCCGACCTCGCGGTGGCGCTCGACCCGGACGCCGACCGGTGCGCGCTCGGCGTCCGCGGCCCCGACGGCTGGCGGATGCTGCGCGGCGACGAGACCGGCGTCCTGCTCGGGGCGCACGTTCTGTCCACAACGGACAATCCAGATCCGTTGGTGGCCACCACGATCGTGTCCTCGTCGCTGCTCGGCGAAGTGGCGAAGGAAAAGGGCGCGCGCTACGCGGAAACGCTCACCGGGTTCAAATGGCTGGTCCGCGCTGGCGACGGTCTGGTGTTCGCGTACGAGGAAGCCCTCGGACTGTGCGTGAACCCGAGTTTTGTTCGCGACAAGGACGGCATCTCCGCCGCGGTCGCGGGCGCGGACCTGGCGGCCACGCTCAAGGCGGAAGGCCGCACCCTGCTGGACGTCCTCGACGACATCGCGACCCGGCACGGCGTGCACCTCACCGACCAGGTCTCGTTGCGGGTCACCGATCTCGCCGTGCGCGGCCGTCTCATGGCCTCGGTGCGCGCGAACCCGCCCGCCTCTCTCGGCGGCGTGCCGGTGACGCTCGAAGACCTCCTGCCGGACGCCGACGTGCTCCGGCTGAGCGGCGACGGCGTGCGTGTCGTAGTGCGGCCGTCCGGCACGGAACCGAAACTGAAGGCGTACCTGCAAGTGGTGGCTCCGGTGACCGGGGAGCTCGCCGACGCGCGGCGCAGCGCGACGGAAGTTCTCGACGCGGTCCGCGAGGAGATCACCGCGCTGCTGCGCTGACGGGAGAACCATGCCCACGTTGCTGATCGTGCACCACACGCCGTCGCCGTCGATGCAGGCGATGTTCGAGGCCGCGCTCGCCGGCGCGAACCATCCGGACATCGAAGGCGTCGACGTCGTCCGCCGTCCCGCGCTCGGCGCGACAGTGGCCGACGTGCTGGCCGCGGACGGCTACCTCCTGGGCACGCCGGCGAACCTCGGCAGCATGAGCGGTGCGTTGAAACATTTCTTCGACACCGTGTACTACCCGTGCCTGGACGCGACGAAAGGCCGTCCGTTCGGGGCGTACGTGCACGGCAACAACGACACGTCCGGGACCGTGCGGCAACTCGACGCGATCACGACCGGGCTCGGCTGGACCCGGGTGGCCGAGCCCGTGCTCGTGACGGGCGAACCGGACAAAGCCGCGCTGGAAGCGGTGACCGAACTCGGCGGAACCCTTGCCGCGACGCTCATGTGAGCGGCGGCCGCTGAGCGGGGCCGAAAGCCGGTGCGGGGAAAGTAAAGAGGCCTGTCACCGGAAGCCCTGGGGGTCGACCTCCGGCAACAGGCCAAGTCAAGGGTTCGCAACGAAGGCGATCAACCTCGACTACGCAAGGGTACTACAAAGAACCGATCATGACGACCCTGCAATGACAACCAAGCGTGCTCGAATCAACTCCGAGGGCGCCGACCAGGCCCGCAAAGCCGGAGAAACCTGGATCTGGCCCGGCTGTCGTCCCAGTCAGTGGACCATCGACCCTCGCGCCCGGGGCGAGCGCGGCGATCTTGACTGTCCATTGTGGAGCGTCCAGTCGAGTGGCCGATTCAGCGGCGACCGACTGCCGTGAGTGACGAAACCGCACCGGATCCGCCGCTCGACGGATAAACAAGACGGGCGCCGGTCCGGAGACCGACGCCCGTCTCGGCGAAATCAGGCAGGCGAGACCATCGCCCGCACCGCCGCCGGCACGTCGGCCAGCGCGACCTGCTGCTGCTCGCGGGTGGCCAGGCTCCGGACCGTCACCCGGCCCGCCGCCCAGTCCTCCTCGCCCACGATGACGACCGCGACCGCGCCCGCCTTGTCCGCGCGAGTGAGCTCCTTGCCCAGTTTGCGCAGTTCCAGCGGGGTCGACGTGCGCAGGCCCGCCTTCCGCAGCGTCGTCGCGACGTCGCGGGCCGGGTCCGCCAGGTCCTCGATGACCGGGATGACGGTGACGTCGACCTCGCTGCGCGGCTGCGGCGTGAGGCCGTGCGTGTCGAGGAAGTCCATCAGCGTCACGTCGCCCATGCCGAACCCGATGCCGGAGATCTGCTCCTTGGTGAACATCGAGGCGAGGTTGCTGTACCGGCCGCCGCCGAACAGCGCGCGGCGGTTCTGCGGCGAGGTGTCGAAGACCTCGAACACGGTCGACGTGTAGTACGCCAGCCCGCGCACGATCAGCGGCTCGTACCGGACCAGGCTCGCCGCGCTGCTGGAGAGCACCTTGACCAGGTTCGACTCGGCCTTGACCTCCGCGGGCAGTTCGTCGAGCAGCGCCGGGCCCGCGCTGAGCGCCTCGGCGAGCTTCTCGTACTGCTTGTCCGACAACCCGATCTCGGCCGCGCTGGCCGCGTGCTCCTCGGCCGAGGTCTTCTCCCACCGATCGACGAGCGCGAACACCTGCGGCAGGTGGTCCGGCGAGATGCCGACGACGTCGGTCAGCGCCGACGACAGCAGATTCCGGTCGTTGACGCGCACCGCGAACATGTCCGGGCTCGCGCCGACCGCGCCCATCAGGTCGTGGATCAGCTCGAACATCTCAATCTCGCAGTTCGCGCTTTCCGAACCGAAGATGTCGGCGTTGATCTGCCAGTGCTCGCGGACGCGGCCGCGCTGCGGGCGCTCGTAGCGGTGGCAGTTCGGGTGGCTGTACCAGCGCACCGGGAACGACAGCGATTTCGCGTGGCCGGCGATCATCCGGGCCACCGAGGGCGTCATCTCCGGGCGCAGCGCGAGCCGCTCGCCGCCGCGCGTGGTGAGCGTGTACAGCTGCTGGTCGGCGATCTCCTGGCCGGACTTCCGCTCGTAGACCTCCGCCTGCTCCAGGACCGGGCCGTCGTAGCGGAGGTAGCCGTAGCGCTCCAGCACGTCGTAGAGATGGCCGAACACCTGCGTACGGACGGACATTTCGGCGGGGAGGAAGTCTCGGGTCCCCTTGACAGGCGCAGTTGACAGGTATTCAGGCACGTCATCCAGCTTAACGACCCGGCGCCAGCCATTTCGTCAGGGGAACGCGACGCCGTAGGCGGTGAGCAGCATGGCCGCGCCGAGCAGCACCGCGCCGCCGGTGGTGACGCTCATGCCGACGCGGGTGCGCAGCATCGCGAGGAAGAACCCGCCGGACTGCGCGAGCACGCCGAACAGCAGCAGGAAGCAGACGATCCAGCGCGCGGTGTCGCCGAGCCCGCCGTGCTCGACCAGCTGCAACGCGGCGAGCGTGAGGACGAGCAGCACGCCGGCGTGCGCGTGTCCGGCGCGGAAGAACCCGCGCTGCTTCTCGGTGAGGTCGCCGCGGCGCAGGACGCCGCTGAGCGCGTAGCCGCCGTACATGACGGTCGGCAGCGATACGAGCGCGATGACGGTGAACAACTGGACTGGGCCGTGCATGGTCGCCTCCTTGGGGTGCGGAAGCGACCATAACACCGTTTTTAAAACACTGTCACGAAACTTCTTCCGCCGGTCACGCCTTCCCTCTTGCCGGTGGCTGTCCCCCGACCGTCGAGGGAATTGGGCAGCGGCGCGAGCGGCAGTGGACTGCGGTGAAGTTCATGACTACCTCGATGCGGCGCCCCGCCCGATGGGCCGGTCTCGCCTTGTCCCTCGCCCTCAGCGGCCTCTGCCTGACCTCCTTGCCCGCTCAGGCCGCCCCCGCGGCACCGGCCACGCACCAGGCGGCGAAGAAGAAGCCGGTCCACATCAAGGCCGGGCCGGTCAAGTCCAGGGTGCACAAGGGAGAGCAGATCCGGATCCACGGGCACGTGGCGACCGGACCGGCGGGCCGCGCCGACGACGAGATCCTGTACCTGCAGGAAGAAACCCAGGCCGGGGTCTGGGTGAACCTCGCCTCCGCCTCGTGCTTGCCGGACAACGACTTCGACCTCGGCCTCCGGCTGAACGTCTCCGGGACGCTGACGCTGCGGGTCTTCCACCCCGAAACCGCCCTGTTCGCCACCGCCACCTCCGAGGTGTTCGCGGTGGTCGTGCTCTAGGAACCGAGCCAGTGGCTGCCCGCGGCGGGGAACGGGCATCATGTCGGGCGTGAGCCAGCCCGGGGATGCCGCTTCGCCGCAGGTGGCTTATGCCGACCAACTCCGCCAGCAATCGGCGACCTGCCGGTTGCTGGCGGAGAAGCAGCGCGAGAACACTGCGGTGTTCGAGGGGTTCGCCGAGCGGGGTCTGCCGGGTTCCGCCGAGATGGCGGTCCGTTCCGAGCGTTCGGCCCGGTTTCTGGTGCTGCTCGCGTCGGTGATCGCGGAACAGGCGATCGCGCACGACGAGCTGATGGCCGCCGGAGGGCCGGATAACTCGCGCGCTTACGTCGAATATGAGGCGACGACTCGGCGGCTGCGGGCGTTGCTGCCGACGGACAGTCTCACCGACTGAGCCCTACGGCCGCGGAGTCTGCGCGTGGGCCAGCGCGCCCACGATGTCCTCGGCCAGCAACAAACTCGCCAGTCCGTGGCCGTGCTTTTCCCGCCGCACCAACGAAACCACGTTGTTGCTGAACGCGTCGCGGACCGGGCGGAAGACGAGGCGGCCGTCGCGGATCTCCTCGGCGATGTCGAATTCGCTGAGGAACGCGATGGCGTCGCCGGAGGCCGCGAGTCGTTTCATCGTCTCGATCGAGTTGGTGTGGAAGGCCGGTTCGATGTCGAGACCGGCTTTGGCGAAGGCTTCCGCGACGATGCCGTGGATGACCATCGAGCGGTCGGCGAAGATCAGCGGGTAGGGCGGGCACTGCGCGAGCGGGATCGGGTCCGCGCCGGCGAGCGGATGGTGCGGGGCGACGACCACGCCGAGCCGGGTGTTCATCTGCCAGCAGACCTCGAGGTGCGCCGACGGCGGGACGTTGAAGCCGAGTCCGAGATCGGCTTCGCTGGCCTCGACCGCGTGCAGGATGTCCTGCGTCGTCATCGTGCGGATCGAGATCCGGACTCGCGGATGTCGCGCCCGGAACGCCGCCGCGGCGGTGGCGACGACACTGCTGGCCAGGCCGGTCATCGTGGCGATCACGACCTCGCCGCTGCCGAGCGCGTGCAGGTCGCGGATGTCCGCGACGGTCTCGCGGTACTGCTGCAGCGTGCGCCGGACATGCGCGAGCAGCGCCTCCCCGGCCGGTGTCGGGCGCATCCCGCGCGGCAGGCGGTCGAACAGCGGCTGGCCGAGTTCCGCTTCCAGCAGCAGGATCTGCCGGTTGATCGCCGACGGCGCGACGTGCAGCCGCGCGCCGGCCGCGCGGATGGAGCCGAGGCGCGCCACTTCGTCGATGTACTGCAGCAACCGCGAGTGGAGCACGGGTGAACCTCCCTAGCCCTCCTTAGCGTACGAAAAAAGAGTACACGTCGTACGAAAATGAATGCTTGTCAGCAACGGTATGCGGCGGGTTCTATCAGTGCACCAACGACAGCGAAGCGAGGACACTGTGCAGGATCCGACGACGTATCCCCCGATCCCGGCCGAAGACGTTGCCGCGCAAGAAGATCACGTGCGGACGATCTTCGGGATCCTCTCCGGCGAGCAGGAGGCGGACCTGCTGCTGCGCAATCTCCACATCGTCGACGTGCACACGGAAAGTGTCTATCCCGGCTCGCTTCTCGTTTACCGGCAGCGGATCGTCGCGCTGAACCCCGACGAGTCGGTCGTGCGGGTGCGCGAGGTCTTCGACGGCGAAGGGCTTTACGCGATCCCCGGGTTGATCGACGCGCATCTGCATTTCGAATCGCAGCTCGCGCATCCGGCCGCGTTCGGGGAGGCGATCGTCCCGAGTGGAACGACCACGGTGTTCGGGGAAACCCTGGACTTCGCCAGCGCGGCCGGGGACGAGGCGGTGGAAGCCGTCCAGACGTTGTTTGCCGACCACGAAAAGCTGCCGTATCGGCTTTACGCGTTCGCGCCGGGGAAGAAGACCTCGACCGACGTCACCGAGGCCATGCTGAAGATGGATCCGGTGATCGGGCTGGGCGAACTGGCTCACCTGTCCTACATGACCGGGGACGCCGACGACTTCCGCAAGTCCGCGCTGGGCCGGGCGAATTCCGGTTTCGTGAACTGCCACTGGGGCGTCACGGCGCTGTCGGACATGCTGCTGAACTACATGCCCGCGATCGGCGTCGACAACAATCACGACGTCTGGAACGAGGACGACATCGAAAAGAGCGTCCGCTACGGGCTGAACACGCAGATCAAGTTCGGCGTCGGAAGTCCGGAAGTCATCCGGACCATGTTGCGCGCCATCGTGAAGCGGCGCTGGCCCGCGGAGAACTTCCAGCTTTGCGCGGACAACATTTCGGTGGACCGCGTCCTGCGGCAGGGCCATATCGACTGGGTGATCTCGCTGGCCATCGAAATGGGAATGCCGCCGATCAAGGCGATCAAAATGGGCACGCTGTACGCCGCCCGCTCGTTCCGCAAGGACCGCGATCTCGGTTCGCTCAGCCCGGGTCGCTTCGCCGACATCGTCCTCACCGACAGCCTCGCGAAGATCAACCCGCGGTACGTGTTCAAGGGCGGCGAACTCGTCGCACGCGACCGCAAGCTGCTCAACCGAGTCGGCATCGATTACTCCAGCCTGGCCAAGGAACCGAAGCCGGGCATCGCCGAGCTGACCGCCGAGCAACTCGACCTGACGCCGCTCGAAATTTCTCCCGAAGGCAACCGGGCGAAGGTGCTGCTTTTCGACGTCTACGGGCGCGGACATCTCAAGTTCGCCCAAGAAATCTGGGTGCCGTTCCGCGACGGCGCGGTCGTGCCCGAGCACGAAGGCGAGCGGCTCAACCGGATCTCGGTCGTGCAGCGTTACGCCGACGGAAAGCGGCACATCGTCACTGGGTTGTTCAAGGGCGTCTCGATCGACCGCGGTGCGGTGTCGACGTTCTGGCCCGCCCCGTCGGCGTACTTCGTGAGCGTCGGCAGCGACAGCGCGGAAATGTACGCCAACCTCAAGCAGTTGGACACCCTGGTCGGCGGCTGCATCGTGACCGAGGACGGCGAGACGAAAGCCTGTCTGCCCTTGGAATTCTACGGCGTGATGGCTGACATGAACCTCGCCGAACTCGTCGACGCGACCCGCTCGGTCGACGCCGCGCTCGAGAAACTGGGCAACCGCAACGAGGGCGAGCCCGTCGTCAACAAACTCCTGACCCTGTTCATCTCGCTCGACCGTTTCGGATTCATGAAGTAACCCTCAACGAGGAGGTCGCGGTCGTGCCTTACGACAAAGACGCGGGAGTAATCGACACCGGAAACGTGGTGCGGCGGTGGATCACCTACATCGCGGGCATCTACCTGCTGACGCTCGGTCTCGGCCTGGCCATCCGGGCCGGGATCGGCATCTCCCCGCAAAGCAGCCTGACCCGCACGATGACGCTCGTGCTCCCGCCGCTCAGCCAGGGCACGTTCAATCTCATGCTCGAAGTGCTCATGCTCGGGCTGACTTTCCTGGTGCTGCCAAGGGCATTCAAACTCAAGAATCTGTTCTCGCTGGTTCCAGCACTGATTCTGGCCGCCCTGCTCGACTTCAACCTGATGGCGACGAAGTGGATCTCGCTCGCGCCCTACGCGGCTAATCTCGCGCTGCTGTTCCTCGCCGACGCGATGCTGGCGTTCGGGCTCTTCCTGATGATCCGCGCCAATCTGGTGCTGATGCCGATCGACCTGTTCGTCAACACCCTGCAGAAGAAGACCGGCCGCAAATGGGGAAACATCAAGACGGTCTTCGACTGCACGCTGCTGGCGATCTCGGCGGGCATCGGGCTGATCTTCCTCGGCGGACCGCATTTCATCCGGGAGGGCACGATCATCAACGCCGTCCTGGTCGGCCAGTACATCAAGCTCTATTTCTTCCTGTACAAGAAGTTCCAGGCCCGAAAGCTCAAGCCCGTTGAAAGCGCAGCGTGAACGTCGCGCCGACCCCAGGCTTTCCGAACGCGGCAATGGTCCCGCCGTGTCCGGTCACGACTTCCTGCACCAACGCCAATCCCAACCCGAACCGTCGTCCCTCGCCGTGCGCCCCATGGGCGAACCGTTCGAAAAGCCGTTCTGCTTCCTGCTGAGGGAAGCCGGTTCCGGTGTCGCACACGCGCAGTTCGACGTGCCGGGCGTCCGGATTGGCGAGAATCACCTCGATCGACCCGCCGGGCGGCGTGTGCCCGATCGCGTTGTCCAGCAAGGCGGACAACACCCGCCGCAACGCGGTCGGCACGCCCGGCACCACGTCCTCCAGCCCCGGCGAACGACTCAGCCGGAGGTCCACCTGCCGGTCGTTCGCCCGGACCGATTCCGCCGCCACCGCCTGTTCCGCCAGCACCGCCAGCTGCACCGGCTCCAGGTGCGGCCGCTCGGCGCAGGCCTGCGCGGACAACAACAGATCGTCGACCACCGCGCCCAATTCCCGGGTGCCCGAGACCAGGGTTTGCAGCTCGGCCGGTCCCGCGCCGCCGCGCCGGGCGAGGAGCTGCGTGCGGGTGTGCAACCGGGTCAGCGGCGCACGCAGCTCATGGGACGCGTCGGCGACGAACGTCCGTTGCCGGCGCAATGCCTCGCCCAGCGGCCGAATTGCCCGCCCTGCCAGCAGATACCCGCTGATCACCGACGCGATCAGCACCACCAGCTCGGCCACCCCGAGCCCTAACAACAGCTGTTCGCGGTCAGAGATCAGGTAATGCTCGTTGAAGTACGCCTGCCAGACCTCGCCGCCGCGGTTCACCGTGCGGATGGTGTACGTCGCGCCGTCGAGCACGCGTTCTTCCGTCGCCACATCACCGTCGTGCGGCACTTGCGGCACCGGCGGGAGCGTGAACGGCAGCCGCCCGGCGGGCGCGTGTCCCTCCGGCGTCACCAGGTAGGTGCATCCGGGCGGGGTCGCGGAAAGCCCGTGGCTCAACGCGAATTCCAGCTGCCGCTCGGTCTCCGCGGACTGCCCGCGCAGGAGCACCCAGTACGCGATCACGCCCGCGGCGAGCACGACCATCGTGATCACCACGGCGATCTGGCCCGCGATGGTCCGCCGCGCGCGCCGCAGCGCCCGCGCCTCCGGGGCGACGACGGTGGTCACACCGCCCCGATCTGGTAGCCAAGGCCGTGCACCGTCTTCACCACGTCCCGCCCCAGCTTCCGCCGCAGGTAGTACACATAGGTGTCCACAATGGACTCGGCGGCGGATTCGGTGAACACCCCCGCGCGCAGGGACGCCCGCGGGTGGATTGCTTTGGGCCGCTGGGCAAGCGTGCGCAACAGTTCGAACTCGCGTCCGGACAGCGTCACCCGCTCGCCGCGCGGCAGCACGACCTCGTGCCGCTGCAGGTCCAGCGCCGCCGCGCCGAGCGGGAGGGATTCGGCGTGCTCCTCGTCGCGGCGGCACAACGCGCGCACCCGGGCGAGGAGCTCGTCGGTCTCGAACGGTTTCACCAGGTAGTCGTCGGCCCCGGTGTCGAGGCCGTGCACCCGGTCGGCCAGCTCGCCCAGCGCCGACAGCACCAGCACCCGCGCGGGCACCGCCCGGCGGCGCAGCTGGGCCAGCACCGAGAGGCCGTCGACCACCGGCAGCCGCCGGTCGAGGATCACCACCGCGTGCCGTCCGGTGAGCCCGAGGTGCAGGCCGCGCTGGCCGTCGTGGGCCACTTCGGTCTCGTAACCTTCTCCGGCGAGCAATTCGACGAGCATCCCGGCGAGATCGCGATCGTCCTCGACCAGGAGCACCCGGGAAGCCGCCGGGGTCTCTGCCTCATCGTGCACAGGTCCATACTCGCAGTGATCCGGCCATCCGACCCTCGACTTTCGTAGGCAATCGTTCAGCTTCGTCCGGTGAGGAGAAATTCGGGCATTTCCCCGTCGGAGTACCGGCGGGCGTCGCGTTTGTCCAGCCAGCCGAGCACCGGCGAGGTCATGATCGTGGTGACGAGCGCGACGAGCACCAGGACGGTGAACAGCGCGGGCGAAACGATTCCGGCGGACAGCCCCACGTTCAACGCCACCAATTGCATCAGTCCGCGCGCGTTCACCAGCACGCCGATCCGCAGCGCGACCGGTTGCGGTTCGCCGGTCAGCCGCGCCGCGCCCCACGAGGCGCCGAGTTTGCCGACCACCGCGACCGCGATGCAGACCAGCGCGAACATCAGCAGCTTCGGGTCGGCGAGCAGCGCGAATCGTGTGTTGAGGCCGGAATAGGTGAAGAACAGCGGCAGGAACACGACCCGGCCGACCGGCATGATCCGCGCGAGCACCGCGTCGGCCGCTTCGCCGCGCGGGAACACCAGCCCCAGCATGAACGCGCCGAACACCGCGTACAGGCCGATGACGTCGGTGAACCACGCGGCGCCGAACAGGAACATGGCGGTGACGAGCATCCGCTGATCCACCGGTACCCGCGGGTTGTCCATCACCCGCGCCACGATCCGCCGGACCACCAGCCAGATCAGCAGCACGAACAGCAGGCCGCCGCCGATGGCCGTCGCGATCGGACCGGCCGTGCCGGCGTGCATGCCGAGGACGACGGCCAGCAGGATCCAGGCGAGGACGTCGTCGAGAGCGCCGCAGGCCAGCGCGAGCGCGCCGAACCTCGTGCCGCCCAAGCCGCGTTCGGTGATGATCCGGGCCATCATCGGGAACGCGGTGATCGCGAGCGCCACCGCGACGAACGCCGCCGAAACCACCGGCGACACCCCGGGTTTCAGGATTCCGGCCCAGTTCGCGCCGAGCACGCTCACCCCCACGCCGAGCGCGAGCGGCACGACTGTGCCCGCGGCGGAAACCGCCGCGACGGTCTTCCTCCCTTCCTTGAGCGCACTCAGCCGAAACTCGTAGCCCGCGCCGAACATGTAGATGACGAGCCCGATCTGGCCGCCGAGGTACAGCAGCGTGCGCACCGAGTCCGGGAACAGCCATTCCTGTACACCCGGGAGCAGGAGCCCGAGCAGCGACGGACCCAGCAGCACGCCGGTGACCATCTCGCCCACCACCGGCGGCTGCCCGAGCCGCACCGCAAGCGCGTTCACCGCCCGGCAGGCCACCAGGATCACCACGGCCGCCAGGAAAAACGCGGGTGCGGCTTCTACGGCACTCATCGGGTTCCTCCTTGGAAGTGTTTGGTGCACAGCCGAAGCCGCCGCGCGTCGAGCACCATGTAGGTGCCGAAGACCAGCTGCGCGAGGCTGCGCCACACGTCTTCCCAGCGATCGCGCACCGCCAGGTAGGCCAATGCGGTGCGGGGATTTCGCCGCGATCCGCGCGGGGTGGCGAAAACCGGTCCGCGATTGGGAATCGAGCGGGTGTGCGCGGCGCTCGTAGTGAGGGCGAACCGGCGCAGGAATTCCCTGGTGACCACGCGCATCGTCACCGGGGCGAGGCCGCGCGCGGGGCACGGCCGGTTTTGCGCGACGCCGAACGGCAAGAAATTTCGCTGCTGGTGCGCGGGGCAACCGGCCCCGCGCTCCGGGTCGAACTCGTCGGCACGGTCCACTCCGGCGTGGTGGAACTCCGGATAGCTGAACAACAGCACGGTGCCCGCGTCGATGGTCCGGTCGGCCAGTTCGATGTCTCCGGTGGTGATGCGGTGCGCGATGCCGAACAGCGGGTACGTGCGCAGGCATTCGTCCAGCACGCGGTCGAAATACTCGTCGTCGTCCGGGTTTTCGGCGAGCCTGCGCTGCACCTGCGGGTGTTCGGCGAGCACCATCAGCAGGTGCGCCATCGCCTCGGACATCTGCACGACCGCGGTGTTGAAGAACGTCCCTTGCAGGTAGAACACCTGCTCCTCGCGGGTGAGCCGCGACGGCAGCGGATGCGGCACGTCGTCGAGCCGGCGGCGCAGGTACGCGGTCAGCCGAGCGCGGCGACGCATGTTGCGCGGGCGTACGCATTTCAGCGCGGACACGACGTCGTCGGCGTGCCCGACGATCAGATCCCGGGCCTCCGGCGGGCACGGTTCGCCGAACACCAGCTCGTAGTACAGCTCGGCCCAGACCGGCATCATCTCGTCGCGCAGCCGGAGCAGCCGTCCCGGCCCGGTTTCGATCCGGCCGAGCACGCGCGCGGCGACCCGTTCGGTCAGCGCCTGCGATTCGGCCTTGGACTTGACCAGGATGTTCCGGGTGGTTTTGGCGACCTCGTCGTAGCGCGGGCCCGGTTCCAGATGTTCCTGGTGCACCTGCGGTCCGGGCGCGAGCCAGTACCAGAACAGGTCGGACAGCGCGGCGCCCTCGCTGCGTCCGTCGGCCGCCGGATCGGCGTACACCCGGCGGAAGTCCTCGACCGGCACCTGGTAGCCCTCGTCCCCGTTGACCAGGGTGAAGATCCGGTTCCGCATCGCGACGACCCGGCCCGGCAGCCACCTCGGGCTGGTCGCGACCAGCCCGGCCGCGGCGGCGAGCACGAGCCGTTTCATCGGACCAGGTCCGCTGTCAGCTCGCCGGGCGTCCGCGCGCCGCAAAGCCCGAGCGCGGTGTCCGTTTCCTCGCGCAACCGCTCCAGCACTTCAGCGACCCCTTCCTGACCCGCCGCGGCGAGCCCCCACAGCACCGGCCTGCCGACGCCGACCGCGTCCGCGCCGAGAGCGAGCGCTTTGACGACGTCCGCGCCGCTTCGCACGCCGCCGTCGAGGATCAACGGCACTTGACCGTCCACAACGGACACGATTTCGGGGAGCGCGGCCAGGCTCGAGATCGCGCCGTCGAGTTGCCGTCCGCCGTGGTTGGACACGAAGATCCCGTCGATTCCGGCCGCCACCGCGCGGCGGGCGTCCTCCGGATGCAGCACTCCCTTGAGCAGCACCGGCATTTTCGTGGTTTCGCGCAACCAGGCGAGATCGTCCCAGGCCAGGTCGGCGGGCATCTCGATATCCCGCACCCGGCCGGTGGCGTCGCGCATGTTCTCGGCGGCCAGCCCCGGAGGGAGATCGTGGAATGCGTGGCGGTGGTCGCGTTCCCGCCGTCCGTGCACCGCGGAATCGACCGTCACCACCAATGCCCGCGCGCCCGCGTTCTCCGCCCGGCTGATGACCGCTTCGGTGAACTCCCGGTCTGATTGCGGATATAGCTGGAACCAGAACACGTCGGCGACCTTGGCGACATCCTCGACAGCCGTCGTCGAGGCCATGCTGCACACGAAGACGGTGCCCGCTTCCGCAGTTGCTTGCGCGGTCGCGAGTTCTCCGTCGGAGTGCGCGAGACGGTGGAAAGCCGTCGGACACACCAGAATCGGCATCGACATCGTTGAGCCGGAGATTTCCACCGTCAGGTCGCGTTTGCCGACTCCGCGCAGTGCACGCGGCACCAGCACCCGGCGGCGGAATTCTTCTTCGTTGGCGCGCAAGGTGGCTTCCTCGCCCGCTCCACCGGCGTAATAGTCGTAGTGCGCTGGTTCCATCCGTTCGCGTGCGATGGCTTCCAGCTCCGCGATCGTGCGCATTTCAGAGCTGCTTGGTGAAGAAGGCCGTCAACGCGTCCACGTGCACCGGGCGGTTCCACTCGTTTTCGAGGTTCTCGGTGACGTGATGGGTCGCGACCAATTCGCCGCCCTGGTAATGCCGGACGATCGGATGCAGGTAATGCCCCTCGCCGGAATCGTTCGCGACATCCTGGCTCGCGCGGGTGACGGTGAAGTCGAACGGATCGATCTTGTCGTGGTCCGGACCGTAGTCGAGGGTGATCACGAACGCGTTGGCACTCTCCCCCAGCGCGGTGTCCTTGAACCGGTCGACCGGGACTTCCTCGTAGTAGCGGGCCTGGTCGCCGTCGACCACGAGGACGTCGGCGAGGAAGCCGAACTGCTGGTACAGCGCGGAAGTACGGTTGATTCGCTGAATGACCGCGTCGACGAGTTCGGGGGTTTTATTAGCCACCGCCGTGCTCGGCCATTCGGTGTCGTGGTAACGCTCGTCGAGGACCTTGGAAAGCGCGCGCACGCCGTAGCGATAGCCGTGAATGAACGCGCTGGTGGCCTTCTTGAAATCGCGGGCCTGAGTGATCGTCCCGGCGAAATAGAGTCCCGGCACGTTCACCGATTCCCACGACGAGGTCTGCGCCGGGAACCGGTCGTTGATCGTCATCTCCGGGCGGCAATCCTCGTCGAACATCGAGGCATCGAACCGGAACCCCGTCGCGGCGATGACCCGGTCGTAGCGAATTTCCTTGACCAGTTCATTGGCCCGCGCGAAGGCGAACTTGACGTGGTAGCCGTTCTCGTCCTTGGTGATCTCGCGGACGTCGCCGTCGAGGATCGCGTGCTGCAGCTTGAGTTGATACATGTCGAGCACGCCCGCGTTGAACGCGCGCAGGTGTCCGACGAAGTGCGTACGCCACGCGAGCTTGACCGGTCGCGGGCCGGCGACGTGCAGCACCGCGGCGAAGGCGTTGATGCTGTCGGCCGTCTCAAATGCGGAGTTTCCCTTGCCCAGCACGAGAACGCGCTGGTTGATGAATTGCTCCGGATCGGTGTCGTAATCGGCGTACTGGTCGACCAGCTCCATGCCCGGCACGTCCGGGACATACGGCTTGGTCACGCCGGTTGCCATGATCAGCCGCCGCGCGCTGAACTTCTCCCCGTCGCCGGCGGTGACCGTGAAGACGTCGTCCGCGCGCGAAATTCGCGCAACCTCGGTGTCGTACCGGATTTTGACGTCGTGTTTCGCCGCGTAATCGGCGGTGTAGCTGAGAAATGCTTCCGCCGGAGGGAACATCTCGGCGCTGTAGTCGGTGAAGACCAGCGGGTCCGGCCCGTCGTCGAGCAGCGAGTTCCAGTCGACCCGCAGGTTCAGCTCGGGGTCGGTCCATCCGGTGTATTTCTTGTTGACCGAGATGAGCGTGCGGTGCCGGGGAAATCGCGTGAAGAACGCGGCGGGCACGGACCCGCGCTCCAGGACCAGGTAGCTTCGCCCGGCCCCGCCCAGCTGCCGCCCGAACTGCAATCCCGCCGGCCCGGCTCCGACCACCAGGTAGTCCAGCACGTCCGCCATGACACCGACCTCCCGCGTCGCCTTGATCTGACGGCGATCAGAGTGGTCGGAAGATCTCAGAAATCCCTCAGAACGTACCCGGTCTTCGGGACGCCGGTGCCCAACGCTGGTTTCTCAGCAGCGCGCGGGAGTTCTCGCGCCGCGCGGCTGACCCGGCGCACGCGATGCCTTCGCAGCAGCCGAGCCACACACCGCACCACTGACAAGCCCCAATGTGGCATTGGGGCGTTCGGCTCGACCGCTACTTGCCGGTGACGCGCGCGAGCGCCTCCGGGTACCGCGCACCCGCGACCGCCTCGGCCGGAGCGGCCTTCTCGATCGCCGCGATGTCCTCTTCGGACAGTTCCAGCTTGGCCGCGCCGACGTTCTCTTCCAGGTACTTCCGCCGCTTCGTGCCCGGGATCGGCACGACGTCGGCCCCCTTGGCCTGCACCCAGGCGAGCGCCAACTGCCCCGCCGTGACGCCCTTGTCCGCGGCCAGCGCACGCAGCGCCTCGACGATCGCCATGTTGCGCGCGAGGTTGTCCTCGGCGAACCGCGGCAGGCCACGACGCATGTCGCCCTCGGGCAGCTCCTGCACCGACGTGACCGCGCCGGTCAGGAACCCGCGGCCCAGCGGCGAGAACGGCACGATTCCGATCCCCAGCTCCCGGCAAGTACCGAGAATTTCGTCCTCGATCCCGCGCGTCCACAGCGACCATTCGCTCTGCAACGCGGTCACCGGATGCACCGCGTGCGCCCGGCGGATCGTCTCCGCGCCCGCCTCGGAAATCCCGGCGTAGCGAATCTTCCCGGCCTCGACCAGCTCAGCAAGCGCTCCCCAGGTCTCCTCGATCGGGACGTTCGGGTCGACGCGGTGCTGGTAGTAGAGGTCGACGTGGTCGATCCCGAGTCGCTGCAGCGACTCGTCGCAGCACTGCTTCACATACGCGGCGTCACCGCGCGCGGTCATGCCCGCGTCGGTGTGCACGATGCCGAACTTGGTCGCGAGAACCACCTGGTCGCGACGGCCCGCGATCGCCTTGCCGACGAGCTTCTCGTTCTCCCCCGCGCCGTACACGTTGGCCGTGTCGAGCAGGGTCACCCCCAGTTCCAGCGCCCGGTGCACCGTGGCGACGGACTCGCCGTCGTTGTCGCGCACGCCGTAGGCCGAGCTCATCCCCATGCAGCCGAGCCCCTGTGCGCCGACCTCCAGTGCGCCGAGCTTCCTCGTACCGATCACGCGGAAATTCCCTCCATTTCGGGCGCGACGCCGAAGGCCTTGCGCTCGACCTGCTCGTAGTTGGCGATCTTGTAGTCCAGGATGTCGAGACAACCCTGCAGCTCGGCGATCCGGTCGGCGACCGACTGCCGCTGCTCCACGAGGATCGCCTTGCGCCGTCCGGCGCTGGCCACCCCGTGCCTGCGCAGCGAGGCGTACTCGCGCATGCTCTTGATCGGCATCCCGGTGAGCCGCAGCTTCGTGAGGAAGCCGAGCCAGTTCAGGTCCTCGTCGGAGTAGGCGCGCCGCCCCGCCGAATCGCGAGCGGGCGGTTCGAGAAGCTTGATCCGTTCGTAGTACCGGAGGGTGTCGATCGACAGGCCGCTACGTCGTGCGGCTTCCGCTATCGAGTAGCTCATGCGCTCGACAGTACGACCTGGAGTGCACTCCAGGTCAAATCTTCAACGACGGTCACGGTCGCGTTTTATAACGTTGTTGCGTTACGCTGGGTACATGCCTCGCCCCCGTACCCACGACGAATCCCTCCGGCTGAAGCTCCTGGACCGGGCAGGCGAACTGATCTCCGCGGACGGCCCCAAGGCGCTGTCCTTGCGAAAACTGGCCGCCGACTCCGGCACGTCGACCACCGCGGTGTACTCGCTGTTCGGCAGCAAACCGGACCTGGTGAACGCCCTGTACGCAGAAGGCTTCCGCCGCTTCGGCGCCCGCCTCGCGATGGTCCCCCTCACTGGCGAGCCAGTACCCGACCTCGTGCGCCTGGGCATCGCCTACCGCGAAAGCGCCCTGGCCGACCCGCACCTGTACGCGATCATGTTCAGCCGCTCCGTCCCCGGCTTCGAACCGAACGCCGAAGCCGACGAGGTCGCCCAGTCCACCCTCGCCCCCTTGACCGGAGTCGTCCGCGCCGCGGTGTCGTCCGGCCAGTTCCAGGATGTCGCGCCGGAACTGATCACAGTCAGCCTGTGGGGTTTCGTGCACGGCCTGGTGTCCCTGGAACTGTCCGGCCGCCTGCCAGCCGACTTCAGCGTCTCCGATGCGTACGAAAAGGCCTTGCACGCCAACGCTTCCGGCTGGCTTACCTAGCCCCGTACTGCCGATCCCCCGCGTCCCCCAGCCCCGGCACGATGAACCCGGAGTCGTTGAGCCGCTCGTCAATGCTCGAGGTGACCACCCGAACCGGCAGCCCAGTCTGCTCAAGATGCGCGAGCCCCTCCGGCGCGGCAAGCGCACAGATCGCGGTGACGTCAGTAGCCCCGCGATCGGTCAGCAGCCGGATCGTGTACTCCATCGACCCACCGGTCGCGAGCATCGGATCAAGCACCAGCACCGGCCGATCCGCGAGAGATTCGGGCAGCGACTCGAGGTAGGGAGTCGGCTTGAGCGTCTCCTCGTCCCGAGCGAGCCCGACGAACCCCATCTGCGCGTCCGGGATGAGCTTGTGCGCCTGGTCAGCCATCCCCAGCCCAGCCCGCAAGACAGGCACCAGCAACGGCGGACTGGCCAGCCGATACGCGTCGGTCCGGGCAACGGGAGTATGAATCCGCTCAGTACGCACCGGCGCATCCCGCGTGGCTTCATAAACGAGCATGACAGTCAACTCATGCAACGCGGCCCGGAACGCGGCACTGTCCGTCCGAGCGTCCCGCATGGTCGAGAGACGAGCCTTGGCCAGCGGGTGATCGACGACGTGCACATCCATGCCGCACAACTTAGCCGCCCAGTTCGGGGACGCCACTCATTCCCCGCGCGTTCGTGGGCCCGATTACGTCCGTGAGGGCCACCTTCAGGAACTCTGATTCCCTCAGGGTTCCCCTCACGTACCTCCGACCCGCGCGAACCCCTCCGCGATGCGCCCCAGCCACCACCCAAACCGCACCGGTGCACCCGACGTTCGAGGCACCCAGCCCCTCCCCCGCACCCCGATACGAAGCCTCCCTGCGGTTCGGGGGTGCTTGTCAAGGCATCTTTCCCGCCTTGACAAGCACCCCCGAACCGTCAGCACAATCAAACTTCGGGGTGGTGGCCCCACTCAGGGCGCAATGTCGCCGCCAGGCGACGAGCCGAACGCGAGACCTCAGGAAGCAGGCAACGCAGCCAACCGAGCCTCAATCCGCCCAATATCAGCCACAGCAGTCTCCCGCCGCACCTTGATCTTCTCGATCACCTGCTCCGGGGCCTTGGCAATAAACGCCTCGTTCCCGAGCTTCCCCTCAGTCTGCGCCAATTCCTTCCGCGCAGCCCCGAGATCCTTCTCCAGCCGCTTCCGCTCGGCAGCGACATCAATGGTCCCGGAAGTATCCAACTCCACAGTCACCAAGCCACCAGCCAGCGCCACCTCCAACGAAGCACTGGCCGAGAAACCGTCCTCCGGCTCCGTAAGCCGCACCAACGACCGGATCGCGCCCGAGTGTCCCTCCGGATACGCCTCGCCGGTCAGCCGCGCGGCGACCTTCTGCCCCGGCTTCAAGCCCTGGTCGGCGCGGAACCGGCGGATCTCGGTGACCAGCTTCTGCACGTCGGCCACCCGAGCGTCGGCGACCGGGTCGGCGTAGCCCTCGACCGCCTTCGGCCACTCGGCGATCACCAGCGATTCGCCGCCGGTCAACGCAGTCCACAGCTTCTCGGTCACAAACGGAACGAACGGGTGCAGCAACCGCAGCACAGTGTCGAGCACCTGCCCAAGCACCTTCCGCGTAGCCTCGACCCGCGCGGAATCCCCTTGGTACAGCTGAACCTTGGCCAGCTCCAGATACCAGTCGCACAGCTCGTTCCAGGTGAACTGGTACAACGCGTTGGCGACCTTGGCGAACTGGAAGTCCTCGAACAGTCCGTCCACTTCGGACACCAGCGTCGCGAGCCGCCCGAGAATCCACCGATCAGGCTCGGTCAACTCGGCAGCGGACGGCAGCGAACCCGCCGCGGTCGCCCCGTTCATCATCGCGAACTTGCTGGCATTCCACAGCTTCGTGCAGAAATTGCGCGACCCCGCGGCCCATTCGTCGGCCAGCGCCATGTCCGTGCCCGGGTTCGCGCCGCGGGCCAGGGTGAACCGGGTGGCGTCGGCCCCGTAGGCGTCCATCCACTCCAGCGGGTCGATCACGTTGCCGCGCGACTTCGACATCTTCTTGCCGTTCGCGTCGCGGATCAGTCCGTGCAGGTACACGTGGTCGAACGGCTGGCGGCCGTCCATCTGCTGCACGCCGAACATCATCATCCGCACGACCCAGAAGAACAGGATGTCGTAGCCGGTGGACAGCACGCTGGTCGGATAGAACTTCGCCAGGTCGTCCGTCTCGCCGGGCCAGCCCAGCGTCGACATCGGCCACAGCCCCGACGAGAACCACGTGTCGAGCACGTCCGGGTCCTGCGTCCACCCGTCACCCGACGGCGGCTGCTCGTCCGGACCCACGCACACGACCTCGCCGTCCGGCCCGTACCAGACCGGGATCCGGTGCCCCCACCACAGCTGACGGGAAATCGTCCAGTCGTGCATGTTGTCGACCCAGTCGAAGTACCGCTTCTCCAGCTCCGCCGGGTGGATCTTCGTCCGCCCGTCACGGACCGCGTCGCCAGCGGCCTGCGCCAACTCGGCGACCTTGACCCACCACTGCAGGGACAGCCGCGGCTCCACGACCGTGTCGCAGCGGGAGCAGTGCCCGACCGCGTGCACGTACGGCCGCTTCTCCGCGACGATCCGGCCCTGCTCGCACAGCGCGGCGACCACCGCGGGACGCGCCTCGAACCGGTCGAGGCCCTCGAACGGACCGGGCACGGTGATCGCGGCGCGCTCGTTCATCACGGTCAGCATCGGCAGGTCGTGACGGCGGCCGATCTCGAAGTCGTTCGGGTCGTGCGCCGGGGTCACCTTGACCGCGCCGGTGCCGAACTCCGGGTCGACGTGCCGGTCCGCGACCACCGGGATCTTCCGGCCGGTCAGCGGCAGCTCGATCTCGGTGCCGACCAGGTGCGCGTACCGCTCGTCGTCCGGGTGCACGGCCACCGCGGTGTCGCCGAGCATCGTCTCGGCGCGCGTGGTGGCCACGACGATCGAGGCGTCGCCGTCGCCGTAGCGGATCGACACGAGTTCGCCGTCGTCGTCGCTGTGGTCGACCTCGATGTCCGACAGCGCCGTCTGGCAACGCGGGCACCAGTTGATGATCCGCTCGGCGCGGTAGATCAGGCCGGCGTCGTAGAAGTTCTTGAACACCGTCTGGACGGCCTTGGACAGGTTCTCGTCCATGGTGAAGCGCTCGCGGGACCAGTCGACGCCGTCGCCGAGCCGCTTCATCTGGCCGAGGATCTTGCCGCCGTACTCGGCCTTCCACTCCCAGACGCGCTCGACGAACTTCTCGCGGCCCAGGTCGTGGCGCGACAGGCCCTCGCCGGCCAGCTGGCGCTCGACGACGTTCTGCGTCGCGATGCCCGCGTGGTCCATGCCCGGCAGCCAGAGCACCTCGTAGCCCTGCATCCGGCGGCGGCGGCTCATCGCGTCCATCAGGGTGTGGTTGAGCGCGTGGCCCATGTGCAGGCTGCCGGTGACGTTCGGCGGCGGCAGTACGATCGAGAACGGCGGCTTCCCCGACGAGGCGTCGGCCGTGAAGTACCCGGCCGCTACCCAGCGGTCGTACATCGGGGCTTCCTCGGCGGCCGGGTCCCAGGCACCCGGAAGGTCGGTTTTCTGCTGCGGAGCGTTCTCGGTCACAATGGACAAGTCTACGAACCCGCCGCGGCGGGGTTACGCAGGGGGAAAGGCGGTGCGCCGATGACTCGGCCGGAGGATCCGGACGACCGGATGGAAACCCATCCGGACCTCATGGACCCGGAGTGGCGCAAGCACGCCCAGCGGGACGCGTGGCTCGGCGCGAAGAAGGACATGAAGAAGCGGCGCAAGCGCGAACGCCGCACCGCCCCGGCCGCGGTCTACGGCCGCGGCGGCGCGGCCCCGAGCCGCTTGCCGGGGATCGCGGCGATCGTCGGCCTGGTGCTGCTGCTGGCCGCAGCCATCGTGGTGCACCAGGTTCAGCCGATCGGGGTGAACGACGAGAAGATCGGGTACATCGTCGGGCTCGGTTCGTCCGCTGAGACCAGCAGCCAGCCGCTCTAGCTCGAAGTCCGTGAAGGGCTCCTTGAGGGAATCTGATTCCCCCAAGGAGCCCTTCACTGCTTTTCAGCCGAGGATGCACAGCCTGGACTCAACAGGCTAGACTGTGCTTATGCCTGAACACCCGTCCGTCCCGCCGCAGGTAGCCGAGTCCGCCGGGTGGATCCGCGGCGTCGTCGGCCAGTTGCATCGCAGGTTGCGGCAGGTCGACAACGCCGAGATCCTCACGCCGACGCAGACCGCCGTGCTCAACCGGCTGCACCGCGAGGGTCCCGGGACCCAGGCCGAACTGGCCGCGGCGGAGCACGTCCGGCAGCAGTCCATGGCCGCCACCCTCGGGGTGCTCGACACACTCGGCTACCTGAACCGCACGCGTGACCCCGCCGACGGCAGGCGCGTCGTGATTTCGCTCTCCGATCTCGGTGCCAAGACCGTCATCGGGATCCGGCAGCACCGCGACGAATGGCTCGCCGCCGCGCTGGCCGACGAACTCACCGAGGACGAACTCGAAACGGTCCGGCGCGCGCTGCCCTTGCTGCAGCGGATCGCCCAGCGCTGACCCCCTGAACCTGAGGAGCACTGACGAACACCGCGACCGCCCCCGCGAAATCCCGCTTCGGCGCGCGCCTGGTGACCCCGCTGGTCGCGAGCGCCGTGCTGAACCCGATCAACTCCACGCTCATCGCCGTCGCGCTCGTCCCGATCGGGCAGGCCTTCGGCGCCGGACCGGGCCGCACGGCCTGGCTGATTTCCTCGTTGTACCTGGCCACGGCGGTCGGGCAGCCGGTCGTCGGACTGCTCGTGGACCGCTACGGCGCGCGGCGCGTGCTGCTCGGCGGCGCGTCCGTGGTGATGGTGGCCGGGATCGCCGGGATGATCCCGATCTCGGTCGAATGGCTCACCGGCGTGCGAGCGGTGCTCGGCATCGGCACCTGCGCCGGGTTCCCGGCCGCGATGGCGGTGCTGCGGCGGCGCGCCGACGAGATCGGCGAAGGCGTGCCCTCGCGGGTGTTGTCCGTGCTGGCGATGTCCGCGCAGACGGTCATGGTGATCGGCCCGACGCTCGGCGGCGTGCTGATCGCGCTCTTCGGCTGGCCGGCGATCTTCGCGGTAAACCTGCCGCTGGCTGGCATTTCGCTGGTGCTCACGCTGCTGTGGGTGCCCAAGGACACTCCGGCGGAGAAGCCGACCGAGCGGATCGACGTCGCCGGGATCGCACTGTTTTCCGCCGCGCTGCTGGTGTTGTTGTGCTACCTGATGGCTCCCGGCATCGGCGATCTGTGGCTGCTGGCCGCGGCGATCGTGCTCGGCGCGCTGTTCGTGCGAGTGGAACTGCGCGCCCGGAAGCCGTTCATCGACCTGCGGATGCTCGCCGCGAACGGCGCGGTCCTGCGCACGTATTTGCGGCAGGCACTGAGTTTCCTCGCGATCTACACGATCATGTTCGGCTACGTGCAATGGCTGGAAGAGGCTCGCGGGTTCGCCGAATCCGCCGCTGGGCTGATGCTTCTGCCGATGTCCGGGATCGCAGTGGGCGCGGCCGCGCTGTCCGGCCGACCGACCGGCGTCCGGCTGAGGCTGCTGCTCGTCGGCGCCGCACTCCTCGCGGGCTCCGTCGCACTGCTGTTCGTGAACGACGACACCGCGTTGATCTGGCTCCTCGTGCTCGCCGCGCTGTTCGGTCTGGCGCAAGGGCTCACCAGCGTCGCCAACCAAACGACGCTGTACCGCGAGACCCCGTCCGAGACGATGGGCACCGCGAGCGGGCTCTTCCGGACCGCGCAATACCTCGGCGCGATAGTCGCGGCCACGGTCATCGCGCAGTGCTATGGCGGGCACGCCGACTCCGGCGGGCTGCACCGGCTGGCCGTCGTGCTGATCGTGACCAGCGGGTTGCTGCTGATCGTGACCGCCGCCGACCGCGCGCTGCTGCGGGCCGAACGCCGGGAACGGGACCGCGAGGCGGCAGTGTGACCACCCCCGTCTTGGGTTCCGCGAGACAAAGGCGGACGATGAGCCCATGACTCGCGAAGCTCCGACTGGTGACGTGGACGAAGCCCGCCTCGAAGTGGGCAAGCCGAAAGGCTGGGCGGCCGGAATCCCGGGAGTCGCGGTTTCGCTCGCGCGCGGAGTGGAGCAGATGGGCCCGGTCCGCACCGCGCGCACGCTGCGGTTGCTGAACCAGCGGGACGGCTTCGACTGCCCCGGTTGCGCCTGGCCGGAGCCGCGGCAGGTCGACGGCGAGAAGCGGAAGTTCGCGGAGTTCTGCGAAAACGGCGCGAAGGCGGTCGCCGAGGAAGCGACGAAACGGCGCGTCGGCCGCGAGTTCTTCGCCGCGCATCCGGTGTCGGAGCTGAACGAGCGCACCGACTACTGGCTGGGCCAGCAAGGCCGGCTCACTGAGCCGATGGTGTTGCGCGAGGGCGCTTCGCACTACGAGCCGATTTCCTGGGACGAGGCGTTCGGCGTGATCGCCGACGAGTTGAACGGCTTGGCGAGCCCGGACGAGGCGATCTTCTACACCTCCGGCCGCACCAGCAACGAGGCCGCGTTCGCGTATCAGCTGCTGGTGCGCGCGTACGGCACGAACAACCTGCCGGACTGCTCGAACATGTGCCACGAATCGTCCGGCGCGGCGCTGTCGGCGACCACCGGCATCGGCAAGGGTTCGGTGTCGCTGGCCGACATCCACCAGGCCGACCTGATCGTGGTCGTCGGGCAGAACCCCGGCACGAACCACCCGCGGATGCTGTCCGCGCTGGAGCAGGCGAAGGGCAACGGCGCGAAGGTCGTCGCGGTCAACCCGCTGCCCGAGGCCGGGCTGATGCGGTTCAAGAACCCGCAGAACGTGCGCGGCGTCGTCGGCAAGGGCACGCCGCTGGCCGACGAGTTCGCGCAGATCCGGCTCGGCGGCGACCTCGCGCTGTTCCAGGCGGTCGGGCATCTGCTGCTGCAGTGGGAGGACGCCGCGCCGGGGTCCATTGTGGACCTTGAGTTCGTCGAGAAGTCCACGCACGGCTTCGAGGACTGGGCCAAGCAGCTGCGCGAGATCGACTGGCCGGAAACCGAGAAGGCCACCGGCCTCGCTCGCGAGCAGATCGAGCACATCGCACGGATGATCGCGACGTCCGAGCGCACGATCTACTGCTGGGCGATGGGGCTGACCCAGCACAAGCACGCGGTGCCGACGATCGCCGAGGTCGTGAACCTGGCGCTGGTGCGCGGGATGATCGGCAAGCCGGGCGCGGGCCTGTGCCCGGTGCGCGGCCACTCGAACGTGCAAGGCGACCGCACCATGGGCGTGTGGGAGAAGATGCCCGAGCCGTTCATGGACGCGCTCGACCGGGAGTTCGGCATCGCCGTGCCGCGCAAGCACGGCTGGGACACCGTCGACTCGATCCGCGCGATGCTCGACGGCCGCGGCAAGGTGTTCTTCGCGATGGGCGGCAACTTCGCCTCCGCCACCCCGGATTCGGACCGGACCGCGGACGCGCTGCGGGCGTGCTCGCTGACCGTGCACGTGTCGACGAAACTCAACCGCTCGCACGTCGTCCCGGGCCGCACCGCGCTGATCCTGCCGACGCTCGGCCGCACCGAGCGTGACGAACAGGAATCCGGACGGCAGTTCGTGACCGTCGAAGACTCGATGTCGCAGGTGCACGCCTCGCGCGGACGGCTGGCTCCGGCGAGCAACGAGCTGCTGTCCGAGGTCGCGATCGTGTGCCGCTTGGCGGAGAAGCTGCTCGGTGCGGACCACTCGGTGCCGTGGCGGTCGTTCGAAAAGAACTACGACCTGATCCGCGACCGCATCGCCGCCGTGGTGCCGGGCTGCCACGACTACAACCAGCGCGTCCGCGAGCCGGACGGTTTCGTGCTGCCGCACGCACCGCGCGACTCGCGGGAATTCACCGGCACGGCTACCGGCAAGGGCACGTTCACGGTGTCGGAGCTGGAGTATCCGGAAGTTCCCGAGGGCCGGTTGCTGCTGCAGACCCTGCGCAGCCACGACCAGTACAACACCACGATTTACGGGCTGTCGGACCGTTATCGCGGTATTGAGGACGGGCGTCGGGTGGTGTTCGTGCACCCGGACGACCTGGCCGCGCTCGGGGTTGCGGACGGCGAGATCGTCGACCTGGTCTCGGAGTGGCGGGACGGGGACCGGCGCGCGCCGAGCTTCCGGGCGGTGGCTTACCCGACGGCTCGCGGGTGTGCGGCTGCGTATTTCCCGGAGGCCAATGCGTTGGTGCCGTTGGATTCTGTTGCGGAGAAGTCGAATACGCCGGTGTCGAAGGCCGTGGTGATTCGACTGGAGCCGCACAACCACGCGTGACCTGCTCATGAGTGGCGATCCCGGTGAGAACCGGGATCGCCGCTCATGACACGTCAGTCGATGCAGTTGTCCCCGTCAGAAGTGACGGGCTGCGGCTGGTCGGCCTTCGCCGGCACCCCAGCCGCAGACCCGCCGTCCGACACCCCCGGTCCCGAGTAGACCTTCCCGAGCACCACCTGGATGTGCCCCGCCGGAACGTCCGCCGATTCCTTAGCGGACAGTCCGCCCAGTTCCTTCGCCACCTCCGCGCCCTCGGCGGCGAGCGCGGCCGGGTAGCGCACGATCGACGTCCGCTGCGACGGCGCGTTCCCCTCGGCGGTGGCGGCGAATCCCTTGCCCTTCAGCACATCCGCGACCCGCGCCGCGAGGCCCGACGCGCCGCCGGCGTTGGAGATCTCCACCGACGCCTTCGGCGCATCCGGCGGCGCGGCGGGCGCGGCCGCGCCGATCAGCCCGGACGCGAACGCTTTCACCTGCGTGGGATCCACCTGCACCGCGGTCGCCGTGGGATGGGACTTGTCGTACCGGTAGTCCTGGTTCACCACCGGGATCGTCGTGAACTGGATGCCGCCGCCGGACACCCCGCGCATCTTGCTGACGAAGTCCAGGATGTTCCACGACTGGTCCAGCACCACCGACCGCTTCACCGCGTCGATGAGATCGCTCAGCTTGCCCGGATCGGCGAGCGTCCCGGCCGAAAGCACCTCGTGCGCCATCGAAGCGAGGAAGACCTGCTGCCGCCGCATCCGGCCGAAGTCGGTGCCGGGCAGGTTGTCGCGCTGCCGCACGAAAGCGAGCGCGGCGCCGCCGGAGAGCCGCTGTTTGCCCGCCGGGAAGTCCGCGCCCGAGTTCTCGTCCTTGGTGGCCTTCTTCAGGCAGACCTCGACCCCGCCGACAGCCTTGCTGATCTCGGAGAAGCTCAGCAGGTTGACCTCGGCGTAGTGGTCGATGGTGACGCCGGTGAGATCCTCGACCGCCTGCCGCGTCGACTTGCGCGCCGCGGTCATCGAGTCCTTCTCGATCTTGTCCTTGTCCGTCTCCCCGGCCGCGCGCAGTTTCGAGGCCTCGGCCGCCTTGCCGCGGCCGAACGCGGCGTTGATCTTGCCTTTCCCGCCGGGCATGGAGACGTACGAATCGCGCGGGATGGAGAACGCCTTGACCTCCTGCTGCCCGTCCGGGATCCGCAGCACGATCAACGTGTCGGTGAGGTCGTCGCCGTTCGCGCCCGCGCGCAGTTCGTCCAGGACGCTCTGCGGCAGCGGGGTCCCGTCCGGGCCCTTGCGCGCGTCCCGGCCGACCAACAGGATGTCCAGCGCCCCGTCGGCGTGCTTTTGGCCTTCCTCCACCGATCCGCCGGTGCCGATGACGTCGCTGCGCGTGATGTCGTCCAGCGCCGACAGCGTCGAGAACCCGTAGGCCGTGCCGGCGAACACCACCATCGACAGCGTGCCGGCGATAACTTTCCCTGCGATCCGCACGCCCCTCTGGACGTCCGGCGGCCCCGATCTGCTGCATTCGTGACACAGCTCACAGCTCAGCGCAGGTGCGAGGCCCCGTTCATGTCCAGGATCGAGCCGGACGCCCAAGGCGTGTCCGACGAGGCCAGGAACACCACCGCTTCGGCGATCTCCTCCGGCTCGGCGACCCGGCCGAACGGGCTCTGCTCCCGCACCTGGTCAGTGACCCGGTCGGCGACGCGCTCGGTCGCGGTGAAGCCCGGGGCCACGGACGTAACCGAAATGCCGTGCGGTGCCAGCTGAACCGCCATCGACTGGCCGAACGAATGCAGCGCGGCCTTGCTCGCGCCGTACGGGAGGTATTCGGGCTCGCCGCGGAACGCCCCGCGCGAGCCGATGTTCACGATCCGGCCGGGCACGCCGCGAGCCATGAGGTGGCGGGCGACGTGGAAGGAAACGTTGGCCGCGCCGAGGAGGTTGACGTCCAGCGTGCGCCGCCACGCCTCCTGCCAGTCCGCATAGGACATTTCGCTGATTGATGTGCGGGTGGCCGGAGTGGTCCCGACCGCGGCGTTGTTGACCAGCACGTCGACCCCGCCGAGCTGCTCCTCGGCGACGTCGGCGATCCACTGCGCGGCGTCGGGGTTGCCGAGGTCGCCGGACACGAGCACGTGGCCGGAACCGGGCAGCGCCTCGAGCGTCTCGCGCGCGGCCTCCCGGTTGGATCCACAGTGGACAGCGACCCGGTCGCCCCTGGTGGCGAAGGCGACGGCGATGGCGCGGCCGATCCCGCGCGAGGCTCCGGTGACGAGGACGTTCATTTCGCGAACAACCGCGTCTCGTCGCGGAAAGCCTTGAACTCCAGCGCGTTCCCGGCCGGGTCGAGCAGGAACATCGTCCACTGCTCCCCCGGCTCGCCGGGGAACCGCTGATACGGCTCGATCACGAACTCGGTGCCCGCCGCGCGCAGCCGCCCGGCCAGCTCCTGGAAGCTGTCGACGTCGAGCACCAGCCCGAAGTGCGGCACCGGAACGTCGTGCCCGTCGACCGGATTGCGGCCGGCTTCCGCGCGGGCGCCCGGGACCACGTGCGTGACGACCTGGTGGCCGTGGAAGTTCCAGTCGACCCACGCGTCCGCCGAGCGGCCTTCCGCCAGCCCGAGCACCGTGCCGTAGAACTCGCGGGCTTTCGGCAGGTCGTCGACCGGTATGGCCAGGTGGAAGGCGGGACGGACGGCCATGAGGCACTCCTTCGGCACGGGGATCGGTCTCTTCACGTTGACTGGCCAATGTTCGAATGTCAACATTAGGACGTGGAAGTCACCCCCCTGAGGAAGGCCGCGCGCCGCGGGCTCGCCGACGAGGCCGCCGACCGGGTGCGCGAAGCGATCTTCGCCGGCCATTTCCGGCCCGGCGCGCCTTTGCGCGAGGTCGAACTGGCCGCGTCGCTGGAAATCAGCCGCGGTTCGGTACGCGAGGGCATCGCCCAACTGGCCCGGGAAGGCCTGGTCCGCTGCGGCTGGCATCGCCCGACCACGGTGGTCGACGTGACCGCCGAGGATGTAGCAGAGGTCTACTCGGTGCGCGCCGCCCTCGACCGGCTCGCCGCGGTCACCGCGCGCACTACTGCGACCGCCGAGGATCTGGACGCACTGGACGCGTTAGTCGCGGAGTTGGCGACGGCCGTCCGCACGAATGCGGACGGCCCGCGGCTGCTGGCGCTGGATATCGCGTTCCACGACCGCGTTTACGCGGCGGCGGGCAACGGACGGCTCACCGAGGCTTGGGAAGCCGTGCGATCGCAGGTGTTCCTGTTCCAGCTGCAGCGGGTTTCGCTGGGACACGAGCATTACCGGGCCCGGGTGGTCGCCGAGCACCGGGAATTGGCGCAGCTGATTCGTGCCGGAGACCGGGAACGGCTGGCCCGAGTGGCCGAACATCACGTGGAGTCCGCGAGGGAAAGCCTGCTCGGCCGTATCCGAACCGAGTAGTTCCACGCATCCGCCGCGCTTCCCGGCCTGCCAGGATCCTTGCGTGGACCCGGACCCGAGCGAACCGACCCAAGCCCGCCCCGCGCTCGCCGGTGCACTGCACGGCGCGGGCGCGTTCCTGGTCAGCGCCTTGGTGCTCTGCGCGCTCGCGGCCGGAGTGGCGGCTGGTTCGAAGGGGCTGAGCTTGCCGGTCGTGCTCGGGATCATCGTGCTCGCTTCCTTCGCGCAGTGGGGGCTTTTCGCGCTGCCGGTCGCGGCCGGAATCGGCGCGCTGGTCGCTTCTCTGGGCCAGCCGAAACGACCAGCGCGCCGCGTGTGGCTCACGGTTTGCCCGCTCACCTTGGTGTTCCCGATCCTCTTCGCTGTCGTGGCTTCTATGCGACTGGGGTAGCCTCTTTCGCCCGCGCGAGCGCCTCTTCGATCCGCTTGTTGCTCGTCATGCTCATCGTCACCAGAGTCATCGATACGAGCACCCCCGCGGCCCCGACATACGGCACCCGCACCCCGGCCGTCGCGGCGAGCCAGCCGCCAAGCGCGGCGCCTGCCGGTGCGGCCGAGGCCGAGACCAGGCGCGACGCCGCGGCGACCCGGCCCATCAGCCGCGCCGGGACCACGACCTGTCGCAGCGATCCGCCGAGGACCATGGTCGCCGCCATGGCACAGCCGCACAGTGCGAACATCGCCCCGGCGAGCCATGGGTCGCGGGCGAGGCCGAACACCAGCACCGCGCCGCCCTCGATCACCGCAGTGACGGTGAGCGCGGTTCCGGTGCCCAGCCATTTCTCCAGCGGTCCGGCGAGCACCATCGCGCCCACCAATCCCCCGGCGGCTTCCGCGGCGAGCAGGAAGCCGTACCCAGCGGTGTGCAGGCCGAGCGCGTCCTTCGCGAACACCACCAAGACCGCCCCGAAAGCGCCGAACGCCAGGTTCCCGACGGCGGGCCGCAAGGCGAGGCCGAGCAGCAGCCGATCCTTGACTACGTAAGCGAAACCCTCCTTCGAGTCCGCCCACACCGAGCGACCCGGTTCGCGTTTCGGCACCGGTGCGGGCGGCAGCGTCCGGATCAGCACCGCACTGGCCACGTAGGTCAGCGCGTTCACCGCGAACGGCAGCGTTCTTCCCACGGTGAAAAGGAAACTCCCGACCGGCGGCCCGGCGAATTGCCCGGCGGCGGTGGACGCCCCGCGCAGGTAGCCGTTGGCCCGGCGGAGCAAAGTCTGGTCCCGCGCGAGCAAATCCGGCAGGTACGCCTGCGCAGCGGTGTCGAAGAACAGCGTGCCAGTGCCGAGCAGGAACGCCACCACGAGCAGGACCGGAATGCTGAGCCAGCCGAACGCGCCAGCAGCGACCGTCAGCACCAGCAACACCGCCCGCGCCAGGTCGGCGATCCACATCGTCCGCCGCCGATCCCAGCGGTCGACCAGCGCTCCGGCGAACAACCCGGCCACCGGATACGGCGCGAGCACCGCCACCGTCACCAGGCTGACCACCAGCGGATCGCTGTCCAGCAGCAGCGCCAGCAACGGCAAGGCCGCGACATACGCGCCGTCGCCAAGAGAACTGACCGTCGCGGCTGTCCACAAGCGACTGAACGCGGGCGGCATCTTCGGATTGGTCATCTGGCCGCACCCGGCCCCGGACGGAAGAACGCGACCGCGACCGTGGCGGCCGCCTCGTCGGCGTCGCGCGCGTCCCGAAGCTCGTCGAGCAGTCCGGCCAGCCGACGCTCGAACTCCGCGAACTGCGTCTCGCTGATCCGCGTGTGCTGCATCCGGACGAACCGGTGCGAGCCCTCGGGCGCGGTAGAGAGGTCGTTGATCGCGTGCTGCATCAGCACATCCCGCTGTCCCGCGGCGGGTTCGGGCAGCTCGATGCTCTTGCCGACGTGCGCGTAGTAGCGCTCCAGCACGCCGCGCACCTTCCGCGTGCGCACGACGTGCACGAGCCCGGCCCGCTCCAGCACCCGCATGTGGTAGCTGGAACTGCCTTTCGCGATGTCCAGCTGCTCGGCGACCTGCGTGATCGTCGCGGGTCCGTCGCGCAGCACCGCGAGCACGCGGTGCCGCACGACGTTGCTGACCGCGCGCAGCTGATCGGTCGTCTCCACCTGGACAGATTCTTGGGGCGGGACATAGCCCGCCTGGTCGTCCCCAGTCACGGGGACAATGGTCAACGACTCTTGACCATTTGTCCAGTGCTTATTTTCGGAGCAGCGTTTGCCAGCGGCTCAGCCGCCGAACAGCCCGACCACCTTCCGGATCAGCTCGACCACGCCGTAGGCGAACGGGGCGAGCACCCACAGCCAGGCGATCACCAGCAGGGCGGTCCGGCCGCCGGAGCGGCCCTCGGCACTCGTCATCACGCCTCACTCCCCACTGCGGCCTGCCCAGTCGGCTCGTGGAACTTCTCCTTCACCGGCCGCACGCATTCGTTCGCGACGAACCCGACCACCAGCAGGCCGATCATGATCCAGAACGACAGCTGGTACAGGTCCGGCCCGGTCTTGCCCGCGGCCTTCTGGCTGTCCGCGATCCCGTCCACGATCAGCGGCCCGAGCACGCCCGCCGCCGACCACGCGGTCAGCAGCCTGCCGTGGATCGCGCCGACCTGATAGGTGCCGAACAGGTCCTTGAGGTACGCCGGGAGCGTGGCGAACCCGCCGCCGTAGAAGGACAGGATCAGCATCGCGCACAGCACGAACACGAGCTTGGACCCGTTGGTGGTCAACGCGATCACCAGGTACAGCAGCGCGCCGACGCCGAGGTAGAACCGGTAGATGTTCTTGCGCCCCACCAGATCCGACGTGGAGGACCAGACGAACCGGCCCAGCATGTTGGTGAGCGAGAGCAGCGCGACGAACCCGGCGGCGGACGCGGTGCTCACCGGGGCCGAGGTGTGCTTGAAGAAGTCGCTGATCATCGGCGCGGCCTTCTCCAGAATGCCGATGCCCGCGGTCACGTTGAGGCACAGGACAATCCAGAGACACCAGAACTGCGGCGTCTTCAGCGCGTTCGCGGCCGAGACGTTCGCCGTGGAGATCATCGGCTTGGCCGCGGTCTGGGCCGCCGCGCGCGCCGGACGCCAGTCGTCGGCCGGGACGCGGACGATCAGCACGCCCAGCGTCATGAACACCGCGTACACGATCCCGTGAATCAGGAACGCCGTCGCGATGTCGCCGGTCGTGGGCGAGGTGCCGAGCATCGCCGACGACCACGGCGACGCGATCAGCGCGCCGCCGCCGAAGCCCATGATCGCGATCCCGGTGGCCATGCCCGGCCGGTCCGGGAACCATTTGATCAGCGTCGACACCGGCGAGATGTAGCCGATGCCGAGCCCGATCCCGCCGACGCCGCCGTACCCGGCCACGACGAGCCAGAACTGTCCGGTCGCGACGCCGAGCGCGGCGAGCAGGAACCCGGCGGAGAAACAGACCGTGGCGACGGCCATGGCCCAGCGCGGGCCGTTCTTCTCCACGAACGTGCCGCCGAACGCGGCGGACAGGCCCAGCATCACGATGCCGAGCTGGAACGGCAGCCCGGATTGCGTGCCGGACAGTCCCAGGGTCTTCTCCAGCGGCGTCTTGAAGACGCTCCACGCGTAGGCTTGGCCGATCGACAGGTGGATGGACAGCGCAGCGGGCGGCACGAGCCAGCGGGTCCAGCCAGGCGGTGCGACGATGCGGGAACGGGCAAGGAAGCCGGGGACAGCCATCGGCGGTCTCCTCCCAACAGTGACGAGGTGCTGGGAATGGTTTACCAGATCCTCGGCGCTCCGCCGGATGACTGTCGAATGACGTGAGAATGTCTTGTCGATGACACCAAAAATCGACGCCGAAGTGGACAACAGGGACGAGCGGAGCAGGCGATGGGCAGAGTGACGGTACGGCGGCCGGTACGGCGGATCTCCGCGACCGGCGAGCGGCGCCGGCCGGACTCGCTGGCCGCCGAGGAGCCGTTGGAGCTGCGGGTCGGCGGCAAGGCGCTGGCAGTGACAATGCGCACTCCCGGCCACGACGTCGAATTGGCGCACGGCTTCCTGTTGTCCGAAGGCGTGCTGGGGTCCCGTGAGGACGTGGCCGTCGCGCGTTACTGCGACGGGGTCGACGATCAAGGCCGCAACACCTACAACGTGCTCGACGTCGCACTCGCCGAGGGAGTCGCCCCGCCGGACACCGGCGTCGAGCGGAACTTCTACACCACCTCGTCGTGCGGTGTCTGCGGCAAGGCCGCGCTCGACGCGGTGAAGCTGCGCAGCCGGTTCTCCCCCGGCGAGTCCGAGTTCACCGTGAAGTCCGACGTCCTCACCCAGATGCCGGATCGGTTGCGGGAACAGCAAAAAGTGTTCTCGTCCACCGGCGGCCTGCACGCCGCCGGACTGTTCACCTCAGACGGTCAGCTGGTCGTGGTGCGCGAGGACGTCGGACGGCACAACGCGGTGGACAAGGTGCTCGGCTGGGCCCTGCAGGCGGGCCGGATCCCCGCCCCGGACCTGGGGCTGCTGGTCTCCGGCCGCGCCTCGTTCGAGCTGGTGCAGAAGGCCGCGATGGCCGGTATCGGGCTGCTCGCCGCGGTGTCCGCGCCGTCGTCGCTCGCGGCGGAACTGGCCGAGGAGAACGGCATGACGCTCATCGGCTTCCTGCGCGGCGACAGCATGAACCTCTACACCGGAGACCGGCGGCTGCTCACCTGATCACGCCTCGGCGGGCACCCAGTTGCCGTGAAAGCCGTGCGGGACCCGGTCCGGAAGGTGCACGGCGGCAACGGTTTCGAGGGTGCCCGCGTCGAGCAGGACGAGATCGCTGCGCGCCTCGGCCGCGTCGTAGACGTAACCCATCAGCACGCCCTCGTCCTCGCCCGCGTCCGCGCGGGACGGAACGAACACGAACTCTCCCGGCTCACGCCCGGGACCGAAGCGGTGCGCCGCCACGGAACCCTTGCGCAGGTCGTGTTTGTACACCGCGCCGACGCTGCGCGACCGGTCGTCGAGCGCCGTCGCGTAGCCGTACCGGTGCGGCAAGCCGACGAGACGTTCGTCCACTCGCGGGAACTCCTGGCCGTGCTCGTCGATCCGTTCCTCGACGACCTTCCCGAGCGCGAGGTCGACGGTCCAGCGGTCGAGCGTCGGCTCGCCCTCGGCCGGGCCGTGCAGCGCGCGGTCGAACATCTTCGGGTGCCGGACCACGTCGAGCACGATCCGGTCGTCCTCGTCGTAGGCGTTGAGCGGGTGGAAGACGTAGCACTGGCCGACGTCGAACCAGCGGACGTCGCCGTTGTCCCCCTCGCGCGGCATCACGCCGATGCGCGCCGGGTAGTCCGGATTCCACCGGTACGGCAAGGAACTCACGCCGCGGCCGGTGCGCGCAGTCAGCGGGTCGGGCACGTCGAGGCGCACCGGGGCCTGGTCCGGATCGAAGGTGACCGGCAGGTCGTAGAACACGACATACCGTTCGGTGAGCGAGAAGTCGTGCATCATCGGCGCACCGGTGACCTCGACGTCGACCGTGCGCCGCGCCCGGCCGTCGGTGCCGACGACCGAATACTGGACCTTGTTCCCTAGCCCGAATTGGTACGAGACGGCGTGCAGCTCGCCGGTCCTCGGGTCGCGCTTCGGGTGCGCGGTGTACCCGGCGAGGGTGCCGTCGAAGTCGCAGATGCCCAGGGTGTCCAGCTCCTCGCTGAGCTCCCACTGCGGCATCCCGCCCTCGACTAGCGCGATCGTGCGCCCGGCGTGCCCGATGACGTTGGTGTTGGCCCCGCCCTCGTCGGTGCCGACCCGGCGGCTGCGGTACCACTCGGCCCGGCCGTCGCGCAGCCGCACGCCGTGCACCATGCCGCGGCCGAGGAACCAGTGGTGCGTTTCCGGATCCGGGTCGGTCGGGTTCGGCCCGTTGCGCAGGTAGCGGCCGTCGAGGTAGTCGGGCAACTGCCCGGTCACCGTCAGCCGGGTGCTCGTGTACTCGCGCTCGACCGGCGCGAAGTTGCCTTCGAGGAAGAGATTGCCCATGACACGCTCCGTCCATAACGTGGTTATGGACACCGGTATAACAGGGTTATGGGATACTGGCAAGCATGAGCGAGCGGACTCGGGGCGAACACGCGCGGACCCAACTGGTCGAGGCAGCGATCCGGCTGCTGGCCGACGGCGGCGCGGAAGCGCTGCAGGCCCGCAAGCTCGCGACCGAGATCGGCGCGTCCACGATGGCCGTCTACACCCACTTCGGCGGGATGGCCGCGCTCATGGATGCCGTTGCGCGAGAAGGGTTTCGGCGGCTGATCGCGAATATGGCGACGGTCGGGCAGAGCGACGACCCGGTGGCCGATCTGTACGGCCTGGCGCTGGCCTATCGCCGCACGGCGGTGGAACACCCGGAACTGTTCACGCTGATGTTCCGCGAGGCGGGCGCGCGCGGGCAAGCAGTGGGCGACCTGATGAAGGAGAGCCCGAGCAGCGAGGCCGCGGCGTCGTTCCGGGGCATGGTCGCGGCCGTCACGCGCACGATCGAGGCCGGACGGCTCAAGGGCGACCCGCTGTCGGTCGCCTCACAGATCTGGAGTGCGATCCACGGCTATGTCACCCTCGAACTGCTGGGCCACTTCGGCCGGGGCGACCGAGGGGTGGCCGAGGTGCTCTCGCCACTCTGCGTGACGCTCGTCGTCGGGCTCGGAGACAGTCCTGCCGCCGCTCGGGCGTCCGTGGGTCTGGTCACAACAACCGTGTGAAGATCTTCTGAAGGCAACGTTTTGTCCCTTCGCCACGTCTTACGCTATATGGGTGAGGGGGATTGGGTGAACGAGGAGACTGAGGGCCGAAGGCGGGTGAGCCGCCGGTCCATGCTGATCGCGGGTGCCTCGGGCCTCGGCATCGCCGGGCTCGCGGTGGGGAGCGCGACCGGCGTGGTGCCGTTCAACCAAGCGATGCAGCGGGCACTGGGCGTGACGTCGTCGACGCCGGTCACCCAGCTCGGCAGCATGCGGGTGGAACGCGTCTACTCGCACGCCCGCGGCCGGGAAGTGGACCTCGTTTTCCAGCTGCCGAGCAAGAAGCCGCCGGCCGGTCTGCCGATGTCGCTGATGCTGCACGGCCTGCACGGATCCGCGCGCTCCGCCGCGCCGAGCGGCCTGCTGAAGCAGCTGGGCAGCGACGTCGCGCGCAAAGCCGTGCCGGCGTACGGCTTCGTCGCGGTCGACGGCGGCGACAACTACTGGCACCAGGTCCACCCGGGCGACGACCCGATGGCGATGCTCCTGGAAGAAGTCCCGCAGTGGCTGCGCGCCCGCGGTTTCGGCGGCACGGACGGCCTGCCGTTCGCGTGCGCCGGAGTCTCGATGGGCGGCTTCGGAGCACTGCTGTACGCCCGCCGCCGCGCCGAACGCCGCCAGCCGCCAGCCGCGGTCGCCGCGATCGCGCCCGCACTGCTCACGTCGTGGCCGGAAATGGCGAAACGCCGCATTTTCACCGGTATGACGGACTGGACTTCGCTCGACCCGCTGCGCCATCAGGCGTCCTTGCAGGGCATTCCGACAGCGGTTTACTGCGGTACGGAAGATCCGTTCATCACCGGCGTGCGGCGGTATATCGCGGAAACGCACCCGACCATTGGGTATACGGCGCACGGGAAGCACAGCGACACGTTCTTCCGGACAACGGTGCCCAGCATGGTGGGGTTCTTGGGGAAGCATTTGCGGCAGAAGGTCTGAGCCTGCTTCGCCGAGATCAGCGGAGAAAGCCCAGTTCGTCGATCGCATGCGTCGGCGTGCCAAGGAACAGTTCCGGCGTCACCGGCCCGTACGCGACATTCAGCGTGTCCAGCCGGTAATGCCAATTGCCGCTGCGAAAACCGGTGAAGCGGTAATTCACCTGCCACCGCAGCCATTCCCCGCGTGCCAGGCGGTACGCCGGAGGGCGGCGCGGGCGGCCGGAGCGCCTCCCGAACTGGGTGGTTTCCAGTTTCACCCGCAGCCGGTCTTCGGCCACGTCGAGGCGGACCGTCGAATCCAGCGGCGACGGCGCTTTTTCCCGCTCGCCTTCCCAGGCCTCACATCGCGGTTCGAAACCCGTCTCTTCGCCCATCCGCACCACGTGGGTGAAGGGCGCGGTCAACGCCGGAAGCGGGAACGCAATCGGGGCCGCGTTGCGGCGAGCCGCCTCCGCACCACCGCGAGATTTCTTCGTCCACGAGGTGCACACCCACTGCACTACCGCATCCATAGCGGCATCCTTCACCGCGAAGGACGCTCGTCGCGAGCGAGTTACGAGACCCAGCGGGCCACGACGGACATCACCCAGAACCCGACCATCGCCGCCAGCGCCGTCAGCAGCGACCAGCGCAGCTGAAGCGCCCGGGTCTCCGAAGCACGCCACTGGCGCAGGAACAGCCACGCCACCACGAACAGCGGGATCGGCAGCAGCGGCAGCGCCGACAGCCGGGTGCCGACCGCGACCAGGCAGACCAGCGTGCACAGCGCCAGCATGATCTCGGCGGCGCGGGGCAGCCACGGGAAGCGCGTGAACACGGACGCGGCTACCCGCTCGCTCAACTCCAGGATGCCGACGACCGGCGCGGCTGCGGGCTCGGTCTCGGCGGGGACCGCTTCGCCGGGGTCGGCAGTCTCGTCCCCCCGGGGTGCGGTCAGCGGCACGGTTGTCATCCTGTCCATTATCGCGCCTGCCGCCGACACCCGGACAGCCGACTCCTGCTAACGCCCGGCGGACGCCGGGTCAGGCCGACTTTTCGCCGCGCTCGCTGCGGGTGCGGCGCGACGGCTGGCGGGCCACGATCGTGGGGTTGACGTTCTCCCGCACGGTCTGCTCGGTGATCACGACCTTCGCCACGTCCTCGCGGCTCGGGATGTCGTACATGACCGGCTGGAGGACTTCCTCCATGATCGCGCGCAGGCCGCGGGCGCCGGTGCCGCGGAGCACGGCCTGGTCGGCGATGGCCTCGAGCGCGGTCTTGGTGAACTCCAGCTCGACGTTGTCCATCTCGAAGAGCTTCTTGTACTGCTTCACCAGCGCGTTGCGCGGCTGCGTCAAGATCGAGACGAGCGATTCCTTGTCCAGGTGGTTCACCGTCGCCACGACCGGGAGCCGGCCGATGAACTCCGGGATCAGCCCGAACTTGATCAGGTCCTCCGGCATGGTCTCGGAGAACACGTCGCTGCCCTCGATCTCGGCCTTGGTGCGGATCTCCGCGCCGAAGCCGAGGCCGCGCTTGCCGACCCGCTCGTTGATGATCTTTTCCAGCCCGGCGAACGCGCCCGCGACGATGAACAGCACGTTCGTGGTGTCGATCTGGATGAATTCCTGGTGCGGGTGCTTGCGCCCGCCCTGGGGCGGCACCGACGCGGTGGTGCCCTCGAGGATCTTCAGCAGCGCCTGCTGCACGCCCTCGCCGGACACGTCGCGGGTGATCGACGGGTTCTCGCTCTTGCGGGCGATCTTGTCGACCTCGTCGATGTAGATGATGCCGGTCTCGGCGCGCTTGACGTCGTAGTCCGCCGCCTGGATCAGCTTCAGCAGGATGTTCTCGACGTCCTCGCCGACGTAGCCCGCCTCGGTGAGCGCGGTGGCGTCGGCGATGGCGAACGGGACGTTCAGCAGCTTCGCCAGCGTCTGCGCGAGGTAGGTCTTGCCGCAGCCGGTGGGGCCGAGCATCAGGATGTTGGACTTGGCCAGCTCGACCGGCTCGTCCTTGGAGTCCTTCGGGCCGGACTTGTCGTCGGCCTGGATCCGCTTGTAGTGGTTGTACACCGCGACCGCGAGCGTCTTCTTCGCGTCGTCCTGGCCGATGATGTACTGCTCGAGGAACTCGTGGATGTCGGCGGGCTTCGGGAGCTCGTCGAGCTTCACGTCGCCGGCTTCGGCCAGTTCCTCTTCGATGATCTCGTTGCAGAGGTCGATGCACTCATCGCAGATGTAGACCCCCGGCCCGGCAATGAGCTTCTTCACCTGCTTCTGGCTCTTGCCGCAGAAAGAACACTTCAGCAGGTCGCCGCCGTCACCGATCCGTGCCATGGCCGTTGACCTCGTCCCCTCCGGTGCGCGGGGCGCACCTGCACTACTGGATGGCGGCCCCGGGACTGCCAGGCGTTCCCGGGACCAACACGCATTGCCACCGACGGTACCCGCCCGAAGGCGCGGGCGGGAACACCCGACCCCCATAGGGCACGTCGACGACCGACAGTAGACCAGCGGGCCGGTGCGCGTCGCGGATTCGCCGCGCACCGGCCCGTCGCGGTCAGTTCGCCGAGGCCTTCCGGTACGGAAGCACCTCGTCGATCAGGCCGTAGGCCTTGGCTTCCTCGGCGGTGAGGATCTTGTCCCGCTCGATGTCGGCCTTGATCTCGTCCGGTTCCTTGTTCGTGTGCTTCGCCAGGATGACCTCCATCTGGCGGCGCACGCGCTGGATCTCGTTGGCCTGGATCTCCAGGTCCGAGACCTGCCCGTAGGTGCCCTCGGTGGCCGGCTGGTGGATCAGCACGCGCGCGTTCGGCAGCGCCATGCGCTTGCCCGGCGTGCCCGCCGCCAGCAGCACCGCGGCGGCCGAGGCGGCCTGGCCGAGGCACACGGTCGAGATGTCCGGGCGGATGTACTGCATGGTGTCGTAGATCGCCATCAGCGACGTGAACGACCCGCCCGGGGAGTTGATGTAGATGCTGATGTCGCGGTCCGGGTCCTCGTGCTCGAGGTGCAGCAGCTGGGCCATCACGTCGTTGGCCGACGCGTCGTCCACCTGCACGCCGAGGAAGATCGTCCGCTCCTCGTACAGCTTGTTGTACGGGTTGGACTCCTTCACGCCGTAGCTGGTGCGCTCGACGTAGGACGGGAGGATGTACCGCGACTGGGGAGTCTGCGGGGCCCGGAAGTCACCCGGGAGCCGGAAGTTGCTCATGACGCTCTCCTGTGTGCTTGCGGGCTCAGTTGCTCGAGGTCAGGCCGCTGTCGCGGGTCAGCACGTGGTCGACGAAGCCGTAGTCCTTCGCCTCCTGCGCGGTGAACCAGCGGTCGCGGTCGCCGTCCTTGATGATCTGCTCGGTGGTCTGCCCGGTCTGCTCGGCGGTGATCTTCGCGAGCTCCTGCTTCCACTTGTTGAACAGGTCCGCCTGGATCGCGATGTCGGAGGCGGTGCCGCCGACGCCCGCGGACGGCTGGTGCATCAGGATGCGCGCGTGCGGGAGCGCGTAGCGCTTGCCGGGGGTGCCCGAGGAGAGCAGGAACTGCCCCATCGAGGCCGCCATGCCCATCGCGTAGGTCGCCACGTCCGGCTTGATCAGCTGCATGGTGTCGTAGATCGCGAACCCGGCCGTCACCGAGCCGCCCGGCGAGTTGATGTAGAACCGGATGTCGGACTCGGAGTCGTCCGCGTCGAGCAGCAGGAGCTGCGCGGTGAGCCGGTTGGCGACCTCGTCGTTGACCTCGGAGCCGAGAACGACGATGCGCTCCTGGAGCAACCGCTCGAACACCGAGTCGGTGAGGTTGAGCCCCGCGGTGCCGGTCCGCCCCTCGGGCATGTGCTGCTTCACGTCTGCCTGCCTTTTCACCGGCGGCGGGCCGCCTGTGAGAGCCGCGCCGCCGCTGTCGTGTTCAGATGCTTGAGATCTTGCAACCGACCCTAACGAACTTGGGCGGTGCAGAATGCCTGACACCGCCCAAGTTCGCTCACAGCTTTACTCCGCGGGGGTCGCCGCCGCTTCTTCGGTGACCTGCGTCTCCTCGGCGGGAGCGTCTTCGTCCGCGCCGAACAGCTCGGTCAGGTCGACCTCCGACCCGGACTCGTTCTTCACCGTGGTGCCGCGCACGACCGAGGCGAGCGCCTTGCCGCGGCGCACGTCGGCGTAGATCGCGGTCAGCTGGCCGGACTGCTGGGCCCGCTGCACGTACTCGTCCGGGCTGACGCCGAAGCGCTGCGCCTGGTAGATGATCCGCTCGGTGAGCTCGCCGTCGTTGACCGACGTCTTCTCCTTGTCGGCGATGGTGTCCAGCAGCAGCTGCGTGCGGACGGCCTTCTCCGACTCCTCCTTGACCTCGGCGTTGAACTCGTCGAGGGTGCGGCCCTCGGCCTCGAGGGCCTTGGCGAACTGCTCCTCGTCGTGGTCGAACGGGTGAATCGCGTCGTGCTTGCGGTTCTCGATCTCGGCCTCGAGGACCTTCTCCGGCAGCGGCACCTCGGTGCGCTCCAGGAGGATCTCGAGGACCTTGTCGCGCGCCTGGACGCCCTGCTGCATCGTCTTGACGCGGCCGAGCCGGGTGCGCAGGTCCTCGCGCAGCTCGTCGATCGTGTCGAACTCGCTCGCCAGCTGGGCGAACTCGTCGTCGGCCTCGGGAAGCTCGCGCTCCTTGACCGACTGCACGGTGACGGTGACCTCGGCGTCCTGGCCGGCGAACTCGCCCGCGACCAGCTTGGTGGTGAACACCTTGGTCTCTTCGGCGCTGGCGCCGACGATGGCCTCGTCGATGCCGTCCACGAGCTGGCCGGAGCCGATCTCGTAGGACAGGCCGGTGGTGGAGGCCTCCTCGACGGCCTTGCCGTCGACGCTGGCCGAGAGGTCGATCGACACGAAGTCGCCGGTCTGGGCCGGGCGCTCGACGCCGGTCAGGGTGCCGAAGCGGGCGCGCAGCTCGTCGAGCTGCTCGGCGACCTCTTCGTCGGTGGTCTCGACGTCGTCGACGCTGATCTCGAGGCCGGCGAGGTCGGGCAGCTCGATCTCCGGCCGCACGTCGACCTCGGCGCTGAACTCCAGCACCTCGCGGTCCTCGAGCTTGGTCACCTCGAACTCGGGCTGGCCGAGCGTCCGGACCTCGCCCGCGCGGACGGCCTCGATGTACTTGGCCGGGATGGCCTCGTTGACGACCTCGTCGAGCACCGGCGCGCGGCCGATCCGGCTTTCCAGGACGCGAGCGGGGACCTTGCCGGGACGGAAACCGGGGACCCGCACCTGCTGGGCGATCTTCCGGTACGCGGCGTCGAAGTTCGGCTTGAGCTCGTCGAACGGCACCTCGACATTGATCTTCACTCGCGTCGGGCTGAGCTGCTCGACGGTGCTCTTCAAGGTCTTCTCCTCGAGCGGTAAACGATGGGGGCGGACAGTCCCTCGGGACCGCCCCGGTCACCTGCTGACCGGGATATCCGAGTCTAGGCCAGAGGGTTGACAAGACCGGCTGCGGGGCACCTGCCGAGGCAGAGGCGATCAGCACGCGCCGGTGCGCGCCCGTAGCGTCGGGGACGTGGTTTCCGGGCGACAGAGCGAAGGTCCGGCCGCGGCGGCGGCGCGGCTCACCGGGTTCGAGACAGTCTCACGAGGGTTTTCAGGCGCCCTCAGTGAGGTCGTGTTGACCGACGGCCACCAGCATTTCGACGCGGTGGTGAAACGCGGCCACGCTCCGGGCGCGACCCGGGCCGAGGCGGCCGGACTGCGCTGGCTGGCAGCGGCGGACGCAGTGCGGATCCCCCAGTTACACGGTGCCGACGACACCTGGCTGGTGCTGGACCGGGTGACCGAGACCAGCCCGTCGCACGCCGAGGAGTTCGGCCGCAACCTCGCCCGCCTGCACTCAGCCGGAGCCCCTGCATTCGGCACCCCTCCCCCGGACGGCTTGGCGGACGCGTGGATCGGGACCGCGCCGATGCAGAACTCGCCTGGCAAGTCATGGCCCGAGTGGTACGCCGAATACCGAATCCTCCCCTACGTCCGGATGGCGTCCGGGATTCTCGACACGGCGGTCTTCGAACGAGCCTGCACACGAATCCCGTCGATAGCTGGCCCCACGGAACCGCCCGCACGGCTGCACGGAGATCTCTGGAGCGGGAATGTCCTGTGGGACGCGCACGGAGCGGTGCTGATCGACCCGGCCGCGCACGGCGGACACCGGGAGACGGATCTGGCGATGCTGCACCTGTTCGGTTGCCCGCAACTGGAGCGAATCGTGGCCGCCTACGACGAAGTCGCACCACTGGCGGACGGCTACCGGGAGCGGATCGCGCTGCATCAGCTTTTCCCGCTCCTGGTGCACACGGTCCTGTTCGGACGTTCCTACGCCGGACAAGCGACCGCCGCCGCACGCTCGCTGGGCTGAGTCAGCCCGCGCCGGGTCCGGCGCCGCCGGGCTGGGCTCCGGCCTCCCTGACCGAGGTCGCGGTCGCGGTGGCGCCGTTCACCGTCGCGACGATCGTGACGTCCTCGCCGGTCTTGATCCCGGTGGCCGTCGCGGAGTCGATGACATAGACCTTCGTGAACCCGTCGGTGCTTTTCGCGGTCAGCGAGGTGGCGCTCAGCGCAGTGACCTCGCCGGTCTGCGTGAACTTCGAGGTGCCGTCGGCGCTGGTCACGAACTCGCCGTGGAGGACGGAGCCCAGCCCGCCGTCCGGACCGGCGGGACCGCCCGGACTGTTCTGTCCGCCCGGCGACGAAGCCGAGGGCTCGGCGGCGGACGACGAAGACGACGTGGCCGCCCAGACCGCGGCGCCACCGCCCGCGATGAGCACCGCGGCGGTCCCTCCCGCGATCCAGGCGGACCGGTTCTTGCGAGCCGGGCCGGGTTCGGGCGCGGCGCCCCAGGCCGGTTCGGGGGCGACGGGCCGTTTCGGCGCGGGATGCGGTGCGGTCACGGCGTTCTCCTTCGTTCGAGGGTTGCTGATCCCACCGTCCGCACGGCGGCTGTGCCGGTCCTGTGCGGACGGCAAGTCCCGCCTGTGGCCCCGCACATCACCGGAACCGGGCGCGACCGCACAGCGCACTCACAGGAAGCACACATCGCCCCCACACCGTCGGAACGCACGCTCGGGGCATGAGTGCACGCACGAGGTTCGCCGCTGCCCGGTTCGGGTGCCGGTCCCTGCGCGCGAAACTCACGGTGTCCGTCGTCATCCTGCTGTCCCTGGTCTGTCTGGTGATCGGTGTGATCAGCGAGTTCGCCCTGCGCGCGTTCCTGATCTCGCAGACCGACAACCAGCTCTCCGCCGCCGCCTCCCGCGCGCTGGATTTCGCCACTCGCGGCGGCCCGCCCGGCGACGGTGAGCACAACCCCCTCGACGCACCCGGGCAGGGAGCGGGAACCGTCACCGCGCGCTTTTCTTCCGACGGCGACCCGGCCACCGGTGCTTGGCTCTCGCAGCACGGTCAGCGCATCTCGCTCACCTCCGACGAACTCGCGGTGCTGCAAGGCCTTCCGGTCGACGGCCACCCCTATACCCGCGCCGTCGGCGATCTCGGCGACTACCGGCTGACCGCCGCTCCGACCGGCGACGGCACGGTCGTCACCGGCGTACCGCTGGCCTCGGTGCACCAGACGCTGTTGACTGTCGGCCTGATCCTCTTCGGCGTAGCCGCAGCCGGAGTAACCGGCGCGGCCTTCCTAGGCGCCTTCGCAGTCCGCCGAACCCTGCGCCCGCTCGAACGCGTAGCGGAAACCGCATCACGAGTCTCCGAACTTCCCCTAGACCGAGGCGACGTAGACCTGTCCGTCCGAGTCCCCGCCCAAGACACCGACCCCCGCACCGAAGTCGGCCAAGTCGGCGCGGCACTGAACCACATGCTCGGCCACATCTCCTCCGCGTTGGAAGCCCGCCACGCCAGCGAACTGCGCGTCCGCCGATTCGTCGCCGACGCCAGCCACGAACTGCGCACCCCGCTAGCCGCCATCCGCGGCTACGCCGAACTGGCCGGACGATCCGACAGCCACGCCCCACCGGACGTCGCCCATTCGATGACCCGAATCGAATCCGAGGCGGACCGGATGACGGCCCTGGTCGAAGACCTCCTCCTGCTGGCCCGCCTGGACGCGGGCCGCCCGCTAGACGTCGCCGAAGTAGACCTGACCCGCCTGGTCGCGGACGCGGTCAGCGACGCCCACGTAGCCGGTCCGCACCACGTCTGGCAACTCGCCCTGCCCGACGAACCGATCCTCGTACTAGGCGATGTCCAGCGCCTGCACCAAGTTCTGGCGAACCTGCTAGCGAACGCCCGCGTCCACACGCCACCGGGCAGCACCGTCATCACCGCCCTGACCCGATCCGCAGACGGCAGCGCTGTCGTGACCGTGACCGACAACGGCCCCGGCATCCCGCCCGAACTGCGGCCCGCGGTGTTCGAACGCTTCGCCCGCGGAGATTCGTCGCGATCGCGGGCAGCCGGGTCAACCGGCCTGGGCCTGGCGATCGTGTCGGCAGTGCTGACCGCACACCACGGCGCCATCACGATGCACAGCCGCCCCGGCCAAACGTCCTTCGCCGTCCGTCTGCCGATCGCGGTCCCGGCGCAGCGCACGCCGCTCGCCCATGACCCCAGGTCCCACAGCGGGCACACAGGGTAGGCACATCCCGGCCCCAGGTCGCGCCACGAGGCTGACCGCATGACCGCAGTCGCGCCCCATCCAGCCGTCCCCGCCGCGCCGGTACAGCGCGCCGAACCGAGGTGGGTGCGCCCGAGCCTCGCACTGCTCCTGGTCGCGACCGCCGCGCTGTATCTGTGGGATCTGAGCGCATCCGGCTGGGCCAACGCGTTCTACTCCGCCGCCGCACAAGCCGGATCGCAAAGCTGGAAGGCACTGTTCTTCGGCTCCACCGACGCGGCCAACGGCATCACCGTCGACAAAACGCCCGCCGCGCTCTGGGTGATGAGCCTGTCCGCACGGCTGTTCGGAGTGAACGCGTGGAGCATCCTGGTGCCGCAGGCATTGATGGGTGTCGGCTCCACGTGGCTGCTGTATGCGACCGTGCGACGCACTTCCGGTGCGGCAGCGGGATTGCTCGCGGGCGCGGCGCTTACGCTCACCCCGGCTGCGGCACTGATCTTCCGCTTCAACAACCCGGACGCGCTGCTTGTGCTGTTGCTGATCGCGGCCGCCTATTGCACCGTGCGGGCGATCGAGAAGGCCAGCCCTCGATGGCTCGTTTTCGCGGGCGTCGCAGTCGGATTCGGCTTTCTCGCCAAGATGCTGCAAGCGTTCCTCGTCCTGCCCGCCTTCGCACTCGCGTACCTCGTGGCCGCGCCGATCACTCTCGGCAAACGTTTCCTGCACCTGCTCGCCGGACTCGCCGCCGTCGTGGTTTCGGCAGGCTGGTACCTCGCCGTCGTGGCGTTGTGGCCAGCCGCCGACCGGCCGTACATCGGCGGGTCGCAAAACAACAGTCTGCTCGAACTCACCCTGGGGTACAACGGTTTCGGCCGGATCACCGGCGACGAGACCGGCAGCGTCGGCGGAAGCCCGGGCGGCGGCTGGGGCAGCACCGGACTGTTCCGGTTGTTCGGCAGCGAAATGGCGGGCGGCATCGCCTGGCTGCTGCCCGCGGCGGTACTCGGACTCGGCGCTGGCCTGTGGTTCACCCGCTACGCGCCCCGCACTGACCACAGCCGCGCGTCGCTGCTGCTCTGGGGCGGCTGGCTGATCGTGACCGCCGTCGTGTTCAGCTTCATGGGCGGGATCATCCATCCCTACTACACCGTCGCGCTCGCCCCGGCGATCGCCGCGCTCGTCGGGATCGCGGCCGTCCAATTGTGGCGGATCCGCGGCAATCCAGCCGCCGTAGGGCTTTTGAGCGGCGGCGTCGCACTGACCACAGTCACGGCCTACCTGTTGCTGGATAATTTGTGGCAACCGTGGCTCGCCCCGACAGTGCTCATTCTCGGGCTTTTAGCCGCTATCGCACTGTTTTTCGTCCAGCACTTCGGCCGGATCGCCGCCGTACTGGGTCTGGTCGTACTGCTCACCGGAACCGGCGCGTACAGCCTCGCCACCGCGACGACTCCCCACAGCGGCGCGATTCCGTCCGCCGGACCGAACACCAGGCAGATGTTCGGCGGAGGCGGCGCGGGCGGACTGCTCGGCACCACCATGCCCGGTGAGAACCTGACGGCGTTGCTGCGGAACTCCGGCGATCACCGATGGGCCGCGGCGACGGTCGGGTCCAACAACGCCGCCGGGTACCAGCTCGGCAGCGGCAAACCCGTGCTCGCGGTGGGCGGGTTCAACGGCACCGACGCGTATCCGACCCTTGCACAGTTCGAGCAGTACGTCCGGCAAGGACAGATTCGCTACTTCCTCGGCGACGGCATGACGATGCGCGGCTCCAGCAGCGGAAGCGACGCCGCCGAACAGATCGCGCAGTGGGTGGCCGAGAACTACCGAATGACCACAGTGGACGGTGTGTCCGTGTACGACCTGACTGCCTGATTCACGGTCGCACAGCGCAGGCACAGGAACACCACAACGTGGCCAAAGCCCGGCGGACGACGGTGGTCTCATGAACGCCACCGCCCCCTCCCGCAGCAGCGCTCCGCGGCCCGGGACGACTCCGGTCGGCCTCGGCGGCCCCCAGCCCGTACTGGACGTCGTCATCCCGGTCTACAACGAGGAAACCGACCTGGAGCCGTGCATCCGCCGGCTACAGGCGCACCTCGCCGAACGCGTCGGCTACCCGTACCGGATCACTGTCGCGGACAACGCGAGCACCGACAAAACCCTTGCCGTCGCCGAACGGCTGGCCCGCGAGTTCCCCGAGGTCGAGGTGCGCCACCTGGACGAGAAGGGCCGCGGCCGCGCGCTGCAGGCGGTCTGGTCCGCTTCGGACGCGGCGGTGCTGGCCTACATGGACGTGGACCTCTCCACCGACCTCGCCGCGCTGGACCCGCTCGTCGCGCCGCTGCTGTCCGGACATTCGGACGTCGCGATCGGCAGCCGGCTGGCCCGCGGCGCCCGGGTGGTGCGCGGGCCGAAGCGCGAGTTCATCTCCCGCTGCTACAACCTGATCCTCCGCGGCACGCTGGCGGCGAGGTTCTCCGACGCGCAATGCGGGTTCAAGGCGATCCGCGCCGACGTCGCCCGCGCGCTGCTCCCCCACGTGCGCGACACCGGCTGGTTTTTCGACACCGAACTGCTCGTGCTCGCCCAGCGCGCCGGGCTGCGGATCCACGAGGTGCCGGTCGACTGGGTCGACGATCCGGATTCCTCGGTCGACCTCGTCGCGACCGCCACCGCCGACCTCAAAGGCATCGCCAGGGTCACCCGCGCGACCTTCACCGGAGAGATTCCCGTGCACCGGCTGCGCGAACAGCTCGGCCGCGAACCGATCGGCGTGGAGGCCCCCGGAGTGTCCCCGAGCCTGGTGAAACAACTCGTGCGCTTCGCCGCGGTCGGCGTCGCCAGCACTGTCGCGTACCTGCTGCTTTTCCTGCTGCTGCGGACGATGGTCGGCGCGCAGGCGGCCAACTTCACCGCACTGCTCGTCACCGCCATCGCGAACACCGCGGTGAACCGGCGGGTGACCTTCGGCGTCCGCGGCCGCACCGGCGCCGGACGGCATCAGTTCGAAGGGCTGATCGTGTTCGGCCTCGGGCTGGCGCTGACCAGCGGTTCGCTCGCCTTGCTCAACCACACCACCCATGCCGGGCTCGTCCTGGAGACGACCGTGCTCGTGCTGGCGAACCTCGCCGCCACGGTGCTCCGCTTCCTGCTGCTGCGGGGCTGGGTCTTCAATCCGCGCCGTACCGCTACCGAGGAGTCGTCTTGACCACTGTCCTGTCCGCCCGGCCTGCCGCCCCGGACGCGCCGGATCGCGCGACACCTCGCTGGATCCGTCCGTCGGTGCTCGGGCTCTTGGCGCTCACCGCTGTCCTGTACTTCTGGGACCTGACCGCTTCCGGGTTCGGCAACTCGTTCTACGCCGCGGCCGTGCAATCGGGCACGCAGAGCATGAAGGCTTGGCTGTTCGGTTCGCTGGACGCCGGGAACGTGATCACTGTCGACAAACCGCCTGCCGCGTTGTGGGTGGGGACGGCTTTCGCGCGAGTCTTCGGGTTCTCCAGCTTTACTGTGCTCGCCCCGCAGGCACTGATGGGAGTCGGCTCGGTCGGGTTGCTTTACCTGACCGTGCGCCGCGTTTCCGGGCCGCTGCCGGGATTGCTGGCCGGTGCGATGCTCGCGCTGACGCCGGTCGCCGCGCTGATGTTCCGCTTCAACAACCCGGACGCGTTGCTCACGCTGCTGCTGATCGCCGGCGCGTACTGCACGGTGCGAGCGATCGAGAAGGCCAGTCCTCGGTGGCTCGTTTTCGCTGGCGTGGCAATCGGATTCGGGTTCTTGACGAAGATGATGCAGGCGTTCCTCGTGCTGCCCGCGTTCGCGCTGGCGTACCTGATCGCCGCGCCGACCGGGCTGGGGAAACGGTTGCTGCACTTGGTTTACGCCGGGGTCGCGGTGGTCGTGTCGGCTGGGTGGTTCGTGGCGCTGGTGGAGCTGTGGCCGTCGGGGTCGCGGCCGTACATCGGCGGGTCGACCGGGGACAGTCTGCTGGAGCTCGCGCTCGGGTACAACGGGCTCGGGCGGATCTTCGGCGGGCAGGGCAACGGCGGCGGGATGGGCGGCGGTTTCGGCGGCGGCGGTAACAGCGCTTTCGGCGGCAGTTCCGGTCTCGGGCGGATGTTCGGCGCGAGCTTCGGCACCGAGGTCTCGTGGCTGCTGCCCGCCGCGCTGATCGGCTTGGTGGCCGGGCTGTGGTTCACCCGGCGGGCCGCGCGCACCGACCGGACCCGGGCGTCGCTCGTCGTCTGGGGCGGCTGGCTGCTCGTGACCGGGCTGGTGTTCAGCTTCATGAGCGGCACCGTGCACCCGTACTACGCGGTGCAGCTCGCCCCCGCGATCGCCGCGCTGGTTGCGATTTCCGGGCACGCGCTGTGGCGCGGCCGGGCGCACCCCGCGCCGAGGATGGTGCTGGGCGGGATGATCGCGGCGACCGCGGTGTGGGACTTCATCCTGCTCGACCGCACGCCGGACTGGTTCCCGTTGCTGCGCTGGGCGATCGTGGTGCTGGGGTTGCTCGTGAGCACCGTTGTGGTGGTCGGAGTGCCGCGAGCGCGGACCGTTTTGATCGGTCTCGCAGCGGCGATCGTCCTGACGCTCGGGGTCGGTACCGCCGGGTACGCCGTGGAGACGGTTTCCTTGCCGCACAGCGGTTCTATCCCGACTTCGGGTCCGCGTACTGGTGGCATGGGCGGTTTCGGGGGCGGCATGGAAGAGACCAACGGCTCCGTCGGTCAACTGCTCGGCGGCACGACGACGAAGTGGGCCGCCGCGACGACCGGGTCGCAGTCGGCAGCGAGCCTTGAGCTGGCGAGCGGCAAGTCGGTGATCGGCATCGGCGGATGGGACGGCAGCGACCCGGCTCCCACGTTGGAGCAGTTCAAGCAGTACGTCGCGGCGGGCGAAGTGGCGTACTACGTGGACGGCGGGCGGGGCGGCGGTCCCGGCGGCGGGTCGAACGACATCTCCGAGTGGGTGGCCGCGAACTTCACCGCGACCACTGTCGGTGGCGAAACTGTCTACCAGCTCACCCGGTGAGACGGCGGATCCTCAGCCTCTTCCCAGGAACGAGGCGCATTCTGGAAAGCACGGAGAGTCATCCGCAGCGAATGCCCGGGAGGTCACGATGGCCGGATATCCACGCTGGCACACCGCGAGCGAGCAGGGGCCGCGCGAGCGCAATGCCGACGCGGTGAGCGCCTACGCGGCCGCCGGGGCGCGCGGAATCACCTTCGCGCTCGCCGACGGCGTCGGGGACGACCCCGGCGCCGGGCGGGCCGCGCAGGTCGCCGCCGCGGCCGCCGCGCGCACCCCCGTCGAATTCGGCCCGGCCAAGGCGATTTTGGCCGCACAGCATGCAGTTCACCGGCTGGGCGGCACCGGAGACGCGGTGCTGGTGGTGGCGATGCCCTTCGCCGGCGGGTACCGGATCGCGTGGGTCGGCGATGCGCGGGCGTACGCCTGGGACGGGTCGATGATCCACAAACTCACGCAGGACCACACGATGGCGGAGTACTTCCGCTCGCGGCACCAGCCGTACTCGCCGCGGATGGAGCACCTGGTGACCACGAGCGTCCGCACGACGAAACCGGAGGAGATCGGCACGACGGAGACGTCGAGCGGAGGTCTCCTGCTCACCAGCGACGGCGTCCACAAGGTCCTGACGCCCGCCACGATCGACGAAATCCTGGCCGACCCGGCCCGCGGCGCGTCCGCGCTGGTCGCGACCGCCATCGCCCTGGGCGGCCGCGACAACGCGACGGCCCTGTTCGTGGAACCGGCGGACGTGGCGACGTTGGTGACGGAAAGGTTTCCCGCTGCCGCCTGAGCGAGGTCAGGCGTGATCGCGTTTGAGGTTCCGGTACTCGCGAAAGACAAGCACGATGATCACCGCGTCGAGCGCGGCGAAGAACGGCAGCGCGATGGAGTGGGTTTCGAAGGCGCGGTAAATCTCGTACACGACGAACGCGGCGAGCACGACCATCGCGACCGGATAGGCGCGTACCCACTTGCGCGCGAGCGCCCACACGAGGCCGAGCTTGAGCAACCCGTGCGCCAGCAGATACGCGACGGCGAACGTCTTGGTCCCCCCGCCGACGAAATGCTCGGCGGCGGTTTCGAGATGCCGCGCGAGCGTGCCGGAGGGATCGCCGAGCAGGTCGCGGGTGATGACCGCGTTCACGAACCCGGTGACGGCCGTCGCGGGGATGAACGCCAGGATCAGCGCCCCGATCAGCTGAAGGGCTCCGTCGAGGCCCTTCAGCGTGATCGCGATCCGGAACAGCCGCTCGGTGGAACGGGTGGAGGTCTCCTCGCTCATCGGTACAGGAAACCGGAAAATCCCGCGGGGTGCTGGGTTGACGGCCGGGTTTCGGGCGGGTGATCCGGTTTGCGTGACCTGTGGTTCGGGGTTTCGGCTCAGTGCTCCGGCACAGTGCTCTGGCCCATGATGTGGCACCGACGGCTCGGGTCTCGGGCCAGTGATCGGTTCTGCGCCCCGCCGCTCGGGTCTTGGCCCGGTGTTCCGGTCTTGCCCACCCTGCCGCTCGGGTCTCCGCCCAGCGCCCCGGTCATGCACACCCCACCACCCGGGGTCTAGGCGCGCTGGCCCAGGCTGGCACCCAGCAGCCTGCCCGACAGCTCGCGAACCCGCGTTCGCCCACCGACTGTGCCGCTACGCTCCCGCGGCTCAACCCGTCCTCGGCCGAACTCGTTCCGGCCCACGGCTCACAACTCCACCGTCCGGCCTGTTCCCGTGCTCTGGCTTTCCCTCACTCGATGCGCATCGCGGCACCGCCCTTACTCAGGCATTCCGGGCAGCGCTCGTACCTTTTCGTGTGATCGTGCGGATCCTGCCCGAACACCGGAAAACACGCCGCCCCGCACAGTCCGAGATACACCGGCCCGCAGCGAAGCGGACGGCGTCCGACCTGATGCGCCAGCCGTGCCGCGTTCTCCGGCGCACCAGCCTGGGGCAGCCAGCCGTGCGCGGGCAGGCTCGCCAGGACGGCCTCGTTCAGGTGATCGGCCCGCCGGATCAACGCCCGGCCGAGGTCGAGGAGCCGCTCGCCGAGGTCCCGCACCGCGTCCGGGCGCGGGGATCGTTCGTCGAGCGCCCGGGTCAGAAAGGCGAGGTCGAGTGCCAGGGTGGCTTGCAGGTCGCGAATCCAGGTCACCAGTTCGGGGCCGGTGAGCCCCACCGCCGAACTGCGCTGCTCCGGGAGCCTGCTCCAGCGTCCGGTCATGCGCCGTTCCCGGTGAGCGCCGGGCGTCGGACCTCCACACCGCTCACGCCGGGCACCGGGCCCCGTCCGAGCGGACCCGCCCTTCCCTGCAGAGCCATTCCTCCGCGCATTCGGCACACGTCGGATCGAACCAATGGCCGCCGAGTTGCGGCACGTCTCGGCGGGCGACCGTGACTTCGGCCCCGCACAGTGCGGTGAACGTTTCCCCGGGTCGCGGTGCGAACGGCCCGTCCAGTGCGTGCCGTTTTCCTTCCGCCTGCTGCCACCTGAACACCGGACTCCTCCCCTTGTGATGCTTGGAGTCCCATTTGGGATGTCGCCCGCGCGTAACGCAAGCCCCCGGTCCGGGTGATCATCGAAGTCGGGATTTTCCCTCAGCCGCAAGCACTTTCGGCGTGCGATAGGGGGCTGAGCGCGGGTTACCGCCGGGTTAGTCGTCACCATCTGGTGACACCCCGGAGGGCGGACGCCGCCGCGGTTGCCGGCACCCGTGCTGCCTGAGCGATGCGAGGCGCGGCGGCAGTCACGGGTGCCGCGAGGGGGAAGAGCGGCGGGCGTCCGTGCGGGCATCACCTCGCTTTCGGGAGTGCGGTCGCCGCCATGACCGCTGTCGCCAAGCGCATACGCAACCCCCGCGCGAGGGTTGTCACACGACAGTGGTGCAGATAGTCAGCAAACCGGGCCCGATCACGCCACGATGACGCGACCGATCAGGTCGCCCGAGGCGGCGTCTGGGCAATGCAGCGTGGACATCCACGGCCGGGCAGGGTCGCAGCAGCTGACAGCACGTCACGGGCGTTGGCCAGCATCAAGCCGGATCACGCCACACGCCGGAAGCAGCATCCGAGTCATGCAGCGTGGACACTCCGAGCCAGACTGGAGGGCAGCGCACAGAGGGCTTTGCCCAGCACCAGACCGGGTCAAGCCACGACGGTGCGGCTGATCAGCACGTCGAGTCCCGGGCCAGTCAAGTCGTCCGCCGCCGCGCGACGGCCTGCCAGTGCGAGCAGCAGCGCCTCCGCCGGGCCGCGGACCTCGATGCCCCTCCCGGACGCCCAGTCCAGGTCGGTCGCCACCGCGCGCAGCCCGGTCAGCCGGCGCGACACTCCGATCGGCGGCGCGCGCAGCGACAGTTCCAGCGCCCGGCGCAACCGCGCGGCCGGGATCGTCCGCGGCTGCCCGAGCGGGCGGCGGATGTCCTGCTGGTGGATCAGGCCGTCGAGGAAGCCGACCATCCCGCCGAACTTGCCCAGGACCCGGCCCGGCTGCGGGTGCCGCCGCATGACGTCGATCAGTGCCTCCGGCGCGCGCACCCGGTACTCGGCGAGGCCGATCTCGTTCGACCGTTTCAGCGACAGCCCTGCGCGGACGAACCGCCGCGCCAGCTGCCGTCCGCCGAGTTCGTCGTAGCTCACGACGTGAGCGACGACCGAGCGCACGTTCCAGCCGGCACACAGCGTCGGCTCGTCCCACTGCTCGGGCGTGAGCGTCTCGAGGAAGTCCGCGAAGTCGGCGCGCTCGTCGCGAGCCAGCGTCCGTACGTCCATGCTCTCCCCTGTCCGCGCCGGACACTCACCGTAGCAGCGACCCCCTCGCGTTCGCCGGGTTGAACAGGACAGCGAACCCCAAAGTGCGCCTCTGCGCACATTCATCCGATCGGGTCGAATATGCGCGCATTGATAACGCGCGGAATAGTCCGGAAGATCGCGAATACCGGGCATCGAAACACCAGGCCGCGCGGCTTCGGCGAAGAATTTCGCGCCCCGGGTTAGCGCGATCGGCAGCGGGCATGCAAAGATAGCGTTGCCGCAGGCAGGAGTGGTTAAGAGGGTGGAATATTCCATTCCCCGGACGCCCGCCGCGGTCGCCGGAACCAGTTCCCCTCGGGGGCGGGCTGGGAACTGTGTTCCGGCACTTTTCCGGCGGACAAGAAAGGATCCACAATGACCGGTCCTGGCGCGGAAAATGCAGGCCAGGCATACCGTCGGACAGGAAAATCGGACACCGGCGACAACAGACCGTATGCGGTCGCCGTAAGTCAACGCCCCGGCCGGGTGACCGTGACGTTTCACGAACCAGGCATGCCGCAACCAGCGCCGGCCGTACCGTCGCCGCGGCCGAGCACGCGCCCGGCGTATCCGTCGTGGAAGACCGCGCGGACGTCGGTCGAACTGGCCGCACGGCAGCCGGACGGCGGCACTCAGCCGTGGCAGCTGATCGCGCTCCTGCTGACGCTGCTCGTCGGGGCGACCGCGATCGTCTTCGCGACCGCCGGAGTCCTGGCCGGACTCGCCACCGCGGGCGGAGTAGCGCTCGTCCACGTCACCGGCGCGGTGCTCCGCAAGCGGCACACCGCGGACCGGGACGCCTGACCACCCTCGAAGCGGACGCCGGCGGCTGTTCACGGCCGCCCGCGTTCTGCGCTCCCGGTGCCCGGCCAGGCAGGGCCGGGCACCGGGAGACGAGGGTTGCCGTTCCGAGACTGTTTCCGGAGTTGGGGCGAGTGCTGCTCAGCGGCGGGACGACGGTGGCCGGAGGCAAGGGCGATGCCGGGGGTCGCTGCCGAATCGGCATGGCGCGGCGTCTGCGCACTAACTCGGCTCGGCTCAACCCGATCTACCCTGCTCCGCTCGTCCGCTCGTGGTTCCCGGCTAAGCGCGGCCTAGTGCCCCTGAGCCGCTCGGCAAGATTCAGCTCAGCCCGGCCGCTCGGCTCGGCCACGCTCGACGCACGGCTCGGCCGTTCGGTTCAACCCGATCTACCCTGCTCGGCTCGTCCGCTCGCGGGCCCCGACTAGGCGCGGACTAGCGCTGCCGAGCCGATCGACAAGATTCAGCCCGGCTCGTCCGCTCGCAGTTCCCGGCCAGGCGCGGCCCAGCACCGCCGAGCCGCCCGGCGAGATTCAGCTCAGCCCGACTCGGCCACGCTCGCCGCTCGGCCCGCCTGCTCATCCTGGCCCGCCGATCCGGACCGGCCCGCACGACCGAGCCGCGACGCGGCCGTCCCGCGGCCGCCGCGCCAGAAGTCCGCATCGCAAGCGACACAACCGAAACAGCACCAAGCAGCTCGGCTAATCAACCGCTCAACAGGTGTTATCAACTGCAGACACCCCACACCGCCCTCCACCCCCACAACGCCACGAAAAAAGTAACCCCCACCCAATTCAACAACGAAATCCGCAACATCAATTCCGCATTGCACGTGCGAAAGCACCCCCCAATGCACGAGAAGTGTCCATTCAGGTGAATTCCCCGAAGCACAGCGCGATTGATCCACCGGCCCACTACCCTCAGGAATATTCCGAACACATTCCGTGTATCGCGGAATATTCCATTACCCGAACCGAAAACAAGAAAACGAGGGGTTGCAGTGGACACCTTCGACCCGCACGATCCGCACGAGCACCCGCACGCGAACCCGGCCCGGGCGTATCGCGTCCCGGCGGCCGGTCCGGCGGCGAGGTTCCCCGACCACGCCTGGCGGAAACCCGCTGCTTGCGGGCCTAATTCCGGCAATTGCGTCGAGGTCAACCTGGCCGCCCAGGGGCTCGTCGGGGTGCGGGACAGCAAGATCGACAGCTCCCCCGTGCTGGTCTTCGACCGGGGCGAGTGGGACGAGTTCGTCTCCGCCGTGCGGCGCGGGGAATTCGACGGCTGACCAGGCACGACAACAATCCCACCCCGCCGAAACCGCCGTCCGGCCGCAGTGCACCTTGCGAAAAAGGCGCCGACCCGGAGTTTTGCCCGCCGGGTCGGCGCATTATCATCAGAGGTTCGCACATCGGCCGCTGGACGAAATGACGGAGCCCCTGGTGACCTCGCCGATCCGGCAACCGCCGCCCTCCCTGCGGACCCAGCGTTCCCGGCTGGGCTCCCGGATCCTCAAGTGGCGCACCGAACGCGGGCTGACCCAGGTCGACCTCGCCGACGGGATCGGCTGCAAACAGCCCAAGATCCAGAAGATCGAATGCGGCAAGGCGGGCACCCGGCCCGACGACCTCGAGCGGATCATCGAGGTACTCGGCATCCCGCCCGCCGAGGCCGACCAGCTGCGGGAACTCAACCAGGCCAACGATCCTTCCGCACGCCGGGCCGAGCGCCGGATGATCACGCCGCAGTGGTTCCGCGAGATCCTCGAACGGGAGCAGGCCGCGGCGGAAATCCTCAGCTGGACCGGGAACCGCATCCCGGGGCTGCTCCAATCGGAGTATTACATGCTCGCGCAGTTCCAGGCCAGCCGCCAGGAGCGGGTCACCGACCGGGTCGCCGAACGCAAGGCGCGGCAACGGCTTTTCGACGCCCGCCCCGGTCCGCAGGCGGTCTTCATGATGGAGTACAGCTGCATCGAGAAGCTCGTCTACGGCACCAAGGCCAGCATCGCCACCGATCAGCTCGAGCACATGATCCGGATCGTCGAAACGCATCCCTTCGCCGAGGTCCGGATCCTCCCGCGCGACGCGGCCGCCTACCCGGACGAGGACTTCACCATCCTCCGCTTCGGCCATCCCGACCTTCCCGATTTCGCTTACCAGGAAAGCAAAGTCAAGCTGATCACCGTGCCGCAGGGCCAGGACGAGTTCGCCTCCTACGAGGAGTCGTGGGAAGCCCAGCTCGCCGCCACCCTGTCGCGCGAGGAATCCCTGCAATACCTCAAGGAATGGGCGAGCCGCTGCGCGCCGCCCGCCCGCTGACCGCAGTCCCGGACGAAAGGAACAGCCACCGGTGGCCGACGAACCCTTCCCGCCTCCCGGGGTCGATCTCGACCACCCGAGCGTCGCGCGGGTGTACGACTACTACCTCGGCGGCACCACCAACTGGACGATCGACCGGGACTTCGCCGACGAGGTGATCCGCGAGTTCCCGCTGATCCGCCCGATCGCGAAGGCCAACCGGCTGTTCCTGCACCGGCTCGTGCGGCATCTGGTGAAAAAGGGCGTCCGCCAGTTCGTCGACATCGGCTCCGGAGTGCCGACCATGGGCCACGCGCACCAGGTCGCCGACGAACTCGCGCCGGGCGAGAGCCGCGTCTGCTACGTCGATTACGAGCCGGTCGCCGTCGCGCATTCGGAAACCCTGCTGCGCGAAGCGGGCGACCTCGGCCGGCACGCGGTGATCCACGCTGACATGCGCGATCCGAAGCGGCTGTGGGAACAGATCGCCGCCACCGGCGTGATCGACGTCGACAAGCCGCTCGCGCTGCTGCTGATCGCGGTGCTGCACGTCCAGCAGCCGCCCGCCGAGGACAGCGGCAGCACCGACGACCTGGGCCCGTCGCTCGTCGCGCAGTACCGCGATCTCCTTGCCCCTGGCTCGTTTCTCGCCATCTCGCACATCACCGACCAGGGCGTTCCGTCCGATGTGGACGACGGGCTGGTCGAGCTGAAGCAGCTCTACGACCGGTCGAGCAGCCCGGTGATCTGGCGGTCGCGCGAGGAGATCCAGGCGCTGTTCGGCCCGTTCGAGATGCTGGAACCGGGACTCACCTGGACGCCGTCGTGGCATCCGGAGGAGTCCGGCGAAGGCGCGCCGCAGGTGGAGTTCCGGACGCCGGCGCATTCGGTGATCCTCGCCGGAGCGGCGCGGAAGCCGTAAATCGCTCGCATCGGGCAGCCGCCGCTGCGACCATCGACGCATGCGTACGAGCACTGTGGCGGATCGGATCCGCGAAGCCACCGTCGTGCTCGGGGACCGGACGGACCGCCACCGTTTCCCCGACCCGACGGGCTGGTGGCGTGCGCCCGAACTGCTGCGGGAACTGGGCCCGGCGCTCGCCGGGTTGTTCGCCGACGAGCGGCCGAATGTCGTGCTGGGCCCCGAATCCCGCGGGTCGCTGCTCGGACCGCTGGTCGCGGTGGAACTCGGCGCGGGCTTCGTCGAGGTGCGCAAAAACCGGTACCCGGCCTGCGATTCCGACCGGTGGCTCCAGCGCACCTCGCCGCCGGATTACCAGGATCGCCACCTGAGGCTCGGCTTCAGCCGCCGTCTGCTGCGGGCGGGCGACCGCGCGCTGCTGGTGGACGACTGGATCGACACCGGCGGCCAAGCCTTCGCCGCGCAGGCCCTGGTCGCCGACGCCGGGGCGACGTGGATCGGAGTCGCCGTGGTTGTCGACGGGCTCCGCCGCCACGAACCCCGCCGACAGCTCGGCGTGCGATCCCTCCTCCACTCCCGCGACTTCTGATCACCGGAACGCGTCGGCGTTACGGCTGGCCCACGAAGCGAACGAGGTCGCCGGACGGTCCAGCACCTTCTCGACGTCGGGGCTGATGCGAACCTCCTCCGGCAAGGGTTCGCCGAGGATGGCAAGGGTGCCGTCGGCGACCGGCTCCGGCATCAGCTGCAGCATCTGCTGCCGTGCCTGCTCACGGCCCAGCTCGACGAACTCCAGCGGCTCGCCGAGCGCGGCCGCGAGGAATTCCGCGCGCTGCCGCGGGCTCGTCGCCTCAGGTCCGGTGAGGACATAAGTCCGGCCCGCGTGGCTGTGCTCGGTCAGCGCCGCCGCGGCGACTTCAGCGATGTCGAGCGGGTCCACGGCAGGGAGCGCGACGTCGCCGAACGGCGAGAAAACCTTGCGCTGCGCCCGAATCGACGGGATCCACGCGAAGGTGTTGGTCGTGAACCCGCCCGGACGAAGGACTGTCCATTCCAGACCGGACGACCGGACCGTCTCCTCCAACGCGGCCAGCGGCGCGTGCGAAACCGCGCTGGGCCGCGTACCGGCGGCCTGTGACGACTGCAGGACGACCCGCTTGATCCCGGCATCGACGGCGGTCTGCAGGACAGCTTCCCCGTCGACGTGCGCTCCCGCGCCGGAGACCAGCAGAAACAGTGCGTCCGCGCCCTTCAGCGCCGGGGCCAGGCTGTCCGCGTCGGCCAGATCCGCGACCATCGGGGTGACGCCGGGCAGCGAGGGCGGCGGGGAGGTCACCCCTCGGGAGACGGCGGTCACGGCGTGGCCGGATTCGGTCAAGGATTCGACAAGCAGGCGGCCGACGTTGCCCGTGGCACCAGTGACGACGATCAAGACTTGCTCCTCAGCTAGGGGTCGAAAGCGACACAGCGAGGCTAAAACCCGCCGTACAGTAGGTTCCCCAGGGAAAGTATTGGAGCCGCATGACCGCCACCGAGCGCACCGGGGCCGATCCGCTCGCCGCGTGCCGGATCAGCCCGGCCGTCGACCTGCTGTTCAGCCGCTGGACGACCCCGATCCTGTGGACGCTCAGCCAGTCCGGCCCGGTGCGTTTCGTCGAGTTGGAGCGGCGGCTCGGCGCCACCGGGAAGGTCCTCACGCAACGGCTCCGCCAGCTCGAGCGCGACGGTTTGGTGCAGCGGCACTACTACGCCGAGGTGCCGCCGCGGGCCGAGTACGAGATCACCGAACTCGGCCGGAGCTTGTCGCCGGTGTTCGCCGCGCTCGCCGAGTGGACTGACGAACATCTGCCAGCTGTCGAGCAGGCGCGCGACTCCTACACCGGTCCGCTTCCGCGCTGACACCATCGCTAGCCCGCGAACTGCTCATTCCCCAGCACGCCCAGCAGCTGGATCTTCTCGAACGCCTCGCTGCGCGGCGGCGCGGTCAGCACCAGCAGCGCCTGCGACTGGTCCTCGGTGAACAGCACCTGGCAGTCCACCTCGATCTCCCCCAGCTGCGGATGCACGAGCACCTTGTGGTCCTCAAACCGTTTGGCCACTTGGTGTTCGTCCCACAACCGCGCGAACTCGCGGCTCTCCCGGGTCAACGCCCGCACCAGCTCGCCCGCGCGCGATCGCGGGCCCATCGACCCGTGCACCACCCGCAGGTTCGCCACCAGCGCGCGGCTCTGCCGGTCCCGGTCGTGCTCGGGATAGACCAGCCGCTCGTCCGGGTTGGTGAACCACCGGTAGATCTCGCTGCGCGCCAGCCCGGTGTACTGCGATCGGTCGCCGTACAGGGCGTCCGCGAACCGGTTTTGCACCAGCACCTCGCCGAGGTTCGACAGGATGAGCGCGGGAGTGTCCGACAGCCGGTCGAGCACCCGCATCAGCGCTGGCGCGACGTGCGTCGCCGCCACGATCGGTGACGGCGCGTTGCGGCCCGCGAGGTGGAACAGATAGTCGCGCTCGTCGTCGGTCAGCCGCAGGGCCCTGGCCAGCGCGGCCAGCATCTGCTCGCTCGGCTGCGGTCCGCGTTGCTGCTCCAGCCGCGTGTAATAGTCGGTGGACATCGCCGCCAGCGCCGCGACCTCCTCCCGCCGCAGTCCGGCCGCCCGCCGCCGCGCCCCCGCGGGCAGCCCGACGTCCGCGGGCCGCAGCCCCTCGCGACGGCTGCGGAGGAAGACAGCCAGCTCAGCTCGATCCATGTGTCCAGTATCGGCTCGGCCGGGCGCGCCAGCCAGGGATCGCCGATCCCCCGATATGCGGTCTCTGCCGCCGTCGCTCCGGGCCGCCGAAACTCGGTGGCATGAACATCACCGGAAACACCGTCTTCATCCCCGGCTCGACCAGCGGCATCGGCCTCGCCCTCGCTCGCGAACTGCGGGCGAAGGGGAACACAGTCATCGTCGGCGGCCGGCGTGCCGAACTGCTCGCGCGGATCGCCGCCGACAACCCCGGTCTCGACACCGTGCAGATCGACACCACCGACCCGGCGAGCATCGAAGCCGCGGCCAAGGAAGTGCTCGCGAAGCATCCGGACCTCAACGTGCTCGTACCGATGGCGGGCATCATGCGCGTCGAGGACTGGCGCCGTCCAGAGTCCTTTTTGGACAGCGCGGAAGCGACCGTGACCACCAACGTCCTCGGCCCGATCCGGCTCATCGCCGCGTTCGTCGAGCACCTGCGGACGCGGCCGGACGCCACCATTCTCACCGTTTCGTCCGGCCTCGCCTTCGCGCCGCTGAAAGCCACGCCGAGCTACAACGCGTCCAAGGCCGCGATCCACATGCTCAGCGAATCGTTGCGGCTGCAGCTGGCCGACACGTCGGTGCAGGTCATCGAACTGGAGCCGCCGTCCGTGCGCACCGCGCTCCTGCCCGGCCAGGAGGAAAGCGAGTTCGCGATGCCGCTGGACGCGTTCGTCGCCGAGGTCCTGGAGTTGCTCGAAACGCAGCCGGACGCCACCGAGATCCAGGTCGAGAACGTCAAGTTCCTCCGGTACGGCGAGGCCCGCGGCGACTACCACCGAGTGGTGGCGACGCTCAACGCCGCGGACCCGCACGGGAAGTGAGCTACGCCAGGTACGTCGGCCTTCCCGCCACGATCGTCGCCGACACCGGCATGCCCCTCAGCTCCTTTGTGGACAGTCCACTCGGGTCAGCCGCCGTCAGCACCAGGTCAGCCACATCGCCGACCTGGACGCCACGGCGGCCGCCCGAGGACGCCGCCAGCGCGTCCGCCAGCGGAATGGCCTGCTCCGGATGCCACGGTTCCCGCTCGTCGTCGGTCCGCCCGACCGCGGCGGCGATCCCGTCCCACGGATCGAGCGGCGCGACCGGCGCGTCGGAGCCGAGTTCCAGCCGGGCACCGGACTCCAGCAGGGCGCGATAGGCGTACGCGCGATCGGTGCGGCCGTGCCAATGCCGGTCGGCGACGTCGCGGTCGTCGGGCTGGTGCGCGGGCTGCACACTCGCGACCAGCCCGAGCGCGGCGAACCTCGGCACGTCCTCGGGCCGCAGCAACTGCGCGTGCTCGATCCGGCCCGGACAGCCGACCTCAGCGAACGCGTCCAGCGCGATGGTGTTGGCGTGGTCGCCGATCGCGTGCACCGCCGGAGTCAGGCCGTGCTCGTGCGCGCGGCGCAGCAACGGCACCAGCTCCTCCGGCGGCAGCTCCAGCAACCCCTTCTCGCCGGATCCCGGGTACGCGTCGTGGCAGTAAGCCGTGCGGGTGTTGAGCGAGCCGTCGACGAACAGTTTGAACGGGCCGACCGTGAGCAATCCCTCGCCTGCTTCGAGAATGTCGCCGGTTCGGTGTCCTCTTTGGATGGTCTCGTCCAGCAGATACCGCGCGATGACACAGGAAACCCTTGTCGCTGGTTTCGCGGTGGCTGCCCGACGAGTCCAATCCGCGACCGTGTCCGCGTATTCGTAGTCGACCACCGACGTCACGCCCCGCTTGGCCGCCGCCGTCAGCGCGTCCGCGACCCAGCCGTCCTGAACCTCGACGGGCGCGGACGGCAGCGCGGCCGTGGCGCTCATGCAGTCGTTCTCCAGCAGGACGCCGGTCGGATGCTCTCGCCCGATCAGCTTCAACGCCGCCGGACTGAGCCAGAGCGTATGCAGATCCGCGCTGAACAACGCGACCGCACGGCCGGGGAGCGCCCGCTGCAGCAGATCCTTGTGCGGCTTGTCCGGCCAAAGCCCGTCCCGGAACCCGACCCCGACGACGAGTTCCCGCGCCGGAGCGTCGAGCAGCTTCTCCATCAGCAACTCGACCGCACCCACTGCGGACTGCGCAGTGTCCAGCGGGATGCGCCTGCGGAAACCCGCCCACTGGACCAGATGCGCGTGCGCGTCGACCAGCCCGGGCAGGAGCGTGCCGCCATGCCCGTCGAGCACGCGCGCGGCGAACCCCGCCCCAGCGCCCGGTTCCTCGACGGCCGACACGACGCCGTCGCGCACGCGGACGTCAGCGAGCGGCCCCTGCAACCCGACCCGGACCCGGCGGAGGAGAAGATCGTCCATGCGCCCAGCCTGCCAGGCCGCCCCCGTTCGGGTGAAGCGGGAATTCCGGTGCGGGGGCCGACGTTGGAATGGGTATCCACAAGCCAGGCAGCCGTCGCCCGCCGAAGGGTCAGGGCCGGTCAGGAGCGCCGCCTTCACAAGCCGCGCAGGGTTCGACTCCCTCGGTTGCCACTTCTTTCACCGCTGAACCGCAGTTTGTTTGCGCGGACTGCCGGGCTGCCAGCGTTCGACGGGCTGAGGCGGCAGATCACCGGGGCCTTCGACTGCAGGCAGTCCCAACCGATCTTCGCACCCGCCCGCCGCCAGTCCAGATATCCAGCTCTCTCAGCGCTTCCTCCGGGCAGATGTCCGGCCCTCATCCGTGACCCGGCCAGCCCGCGCAGAACAAGCGAAGGCCATGCTCGCCGAACCCGAGCGCGATCCCCCGCATTATCCCGCCCAACACTTAGCCCTTGCGCTAACTATCTCCACCCGCAATACTTAGCCCTATGGCTCAGTATTCGACCACCCTCGACGGGGTCTTCTCCGCCCTCGCCGATCCGACCCGGCGGGCGGTCGTGCGGCGGCTCGGGCGGGGTCCGGCAAGCGTGGGCGACCTCGCGGGCGAGGCGCCGATGACGTTGCCCTCCTTCATGAAGCACGTGCGGATGCTCGAGTCGCACGGGTTGATCCGCACCGTGAAGTCCGGGCGGGTGCGGACGTGCGAGCTCAATCGCGAGCGGTTCGCGCTCGTCGAGGACTGGCTCGCCGAGCAGCGGCGCGTCTGGGCCGGGCGCACCGACCGGCTCGAGCAGTTCGTCACCAGCCAGGAGGACCAGCCGTGAATCCCGACCTCGATCTCTCCCTCGACCGCGTCATCCGCGCGCCCCGCAAGCGCGTCTGGGACGCCTGGACCGACCCGGCCAGCCTCGCACAATGGTGGATTCCCGCGCCGCTGCGGTGTCGCGTCGACGAACTGGACGTGCGCGCTGGGGGTGCGTTCGTCACGCAGATGAGCGAGGACGGCGACACCTTCCTGCCGCATCTCGACGCGTGTTTCCTTGTCGTCGAGGACTACGAGCGGATCGTTTTCACGAACGCGCTCGACAGCGGCTGGCGGCCAGCGAAACCGCAGCCGGTCTCGATGACGGCGGAGGTCGTCCTTCGCGATCATCCCGATGGCACGGATTATCGCATCATCGTTCGGCACGGGGATCCAGCGTCGAGGGAACGGCACGCTGATCTCGGCTTCGCGGACGGATGGGGCACGGTCACCGCTCAGCTCGCCCAGATCGCGGAAAGCGGTTCCTGATGCGGGTAACGATCACTGCGTTCGTCACCCTCGACGGCGTCAGCCAGGGGCCTGGATCGTCCACAGAGGACACCAGCGACGGGTTCGGCCGCGGCGGCTGGTTCGTCCCGCATCTCGACCAGCGCTTTGTCCAGCGCGCCTCCGAGTGGCTGGACCGCGCCGACGGTCTGTTGTTCGGCCGCCGTACCTACACCTCGTTCGCCCGGGACTGGCCTGCCGTCGACGATCCGGGCGATCCGTTCGCCGAGCGGATGAATTCGCTGCCGAAGTACGTCGTGTCGAACTCGATCGAAACGGGCGACTGGGCACCGACCACTGTGCTGCGCGGTGATCCGGTGGCCGCCGTAGAAAAACTCAAGGAGCAGCCGGGCCGGGAGCTGCAGATTCACGGCAGCGCCCGGCTCGGCAACACTTTGCTGTCCGCCGGAGTCGTGGACAAAGTCCGGTTGGTCGTGACGCCGACGGTGCTTGGTGCGGGACGTCCGCAGTTTCCGCATCCGGGGTCGGCGACCGGGTTACGGCTCACCCATCACGAAGCCACGCCCAGCGGGTTGGTGCTGCTGGAGTACGACGTCACCGGAGAAGCGGCGGTCGGCGACTACGACGGGGTCACGAATTTGGCCTCATGAAAGGTGTGCGGCGGAAACCATCGCGCGGTAGACGTCGGTGTTGTCCAGCGTTCCATCGAGCCGGTCCGAGCCGGGGCCGGTCGCGGTGACGGGGGTCGGCACACCGCTGTGGTCGCCGGTCGTCCAGTCGACGGTCAGCGAAAGTTTGGTGCCAGGAACGGGGAACGGACCGTCTTCGTTGCCTTCAGGGGCACCGTCAGTGTCCTCAATGGCCAGTCCGCCGGTCTCGTGGTCGCCGCCGATGATCACCAGGGTGTCCGGGTGCGAGCGGGTGAAGCGAAGCACCTCGGAGACGGCCGCGTCGAGTGCTCGGCCCGCGTCGAGAACGCCGTGTGCGTTGTTCTCGTGGGACATTCCGTCGATGCCTTCTTCTTCCAGGAACAGGAAGAAGCCGCGCGGGTTGGCGGAAAGCGTGTCCAGCGCCTTCCGCGCCATCACCGGCAGCGCGACCTTCGGCTGGTACGCGCCCTTGCCGTCCGGGCCGTAGTCGACCATGTCCTCGTTCGCGAACAGTCCGAGCAGCCGCGGCGCGCGGGTCGCGGCGAGTTCGCTGGCATTCCGGACGTAGGTGTAGCCGGAGCGCTTCGCCTGTTCGATGAGATTGCCGTGCGTGCCGCGGCTTTCCTCGCCCGGCTTGTCCGGCCACGCGCCGGGGTCGCCCTTCGGCAGCCACCAGTCCTCGCCGCCGCCGAGGAGGACTTCCGGGCGGCTTTCGGTGAGGTACTGCTTGGCGATGTCGCTCTGCAGGTCGCGGGAAGGCACGTGCGACGCGAACGCGGCCGGCGACGCACCGGTGACCTGCGCGGTCGTGACCAGGCCGGTCGACTTGCCGGCGCGTTTCGCCTGCTCGAGGACGGTCAGCAGCCGACGGCCCTGCGCGTCCTGGCCGACCGCGCCGTTGCGGGTCTTGTGCCCGGTGGCCAGCGCGGTCGCCGCGGCGGCCGAGTCGGTGACGAGTTCTTCCGGGTCGGCGGGGTCGGTGTGCACCAGGCCGGTGACCGGGAGCCGGTTCATCGCCAGGTCGCCCGCCCGGCCGGTCGTCGCGAGCCGGACGAACTCCCGCTGCGCCGCGCCCATGCCGTCGCCCTGGATGTAGACGATGTTGCGCGCCTTCGGATGCCAGCCGCTGGAGTCCGCGGCGGGACCGTCCCCGGCCATCGCGACCGCGGGCACCGCTCCGGCCACCGCGAGCACGGCCGCGGTGAGCACCATCGTCTTGCGCATCCGGATCCTCCTTTAGTTAGGAAGCTTTCCTAACATGTTTCGGAGAGCACCGCGAGGGGGTCACCTGAATGGACGTGTCCGCCGACGGTGAACAGCACCCCGCCGGGATCCGGCGCTCATTACGGTGGGTTCTCATGGAGACCGTCACGACGCGCACCGTCGAGTACCAGGCCGACGGCCTCACCATGGTCGGCCGCCTCGCGCTCCCCGCGGGCGCCGGCCGTCGGCCCGCGGTCCTGATCGGCCCCGAAGGCACTGGCCTCAACGACTTTCAGCGCGCCCGGGCCGACGCGCTGGCCGAACTGGGCTACGTGGCGCTGGCCTTCGACATCCACGGCGGCCGCTGGTTCACCGATCCCGACGAGATGCTGGCCCGCTGCCTGCCGCTGCTCGACGACCCCGGCCGGATGCGCGACATCGGCCACGCGGCGCTCGATGTGCTGCTCGCCGAACCTCGCACCGACCCCGGCCGGATCGCCGGGATCGGCTACGGCACCGGCGGCGCGATCGTGCTGGAACTCGGCCGCGCGGGCGTCGACCTGCGCGCGATCGGCACGGTCAACGGGCTGGTCACCGGACGGCCGGGCGAGGCCGCGAACATTCGCTGCCCGGTGTGGGCGGGCGTCGGCTCGGAGGACCCGATCATGGCGCCCGCGCAACGGGACGCGTTCGCCGCCGAGATGCAGGCCGCGGGCGTCGATTGGCAGCTGACGGTCTACGGCGGTGCCCTGCACGCCTTCCACCACCCGCCGGTCGGCCCGAAGCAGCGGCTCGTCCCCGGCGTCGGCTATCACGCGCGGCACGCCGAGCGGGCCTGGCGCGACGTCGTGACTCTGCTTGCCGAGAACCTGGGCTAACGGACGAGGAACGGCCCCGGATCGGCCAAGACCTGATGGATCGTCCGGCCTGCCGCACCCAGCGTCGCGGCGGAATCGCCGAGGGCGGACGGGTTCAGCACCGGCACCGATCCGCGCAGGCCGGTCAAACGTGCCCGCAGTACCGCCTCCGCGGCGGGGGCCAGCCAAGGAAACAGCGGCCCGAACACTCCGCCGAGCACCACGCGGTCCACATCGACCAGATTGACCGCTGACGCCAGCGCCAGCCCCAAAGCCTCCCCCGCCGCTTTGACCGCTGACAGCGGCGCATCGTCGCCTGTGCTCAGCGCGGCGGAGAGAGCGTCCACTGTGGATACTCCGGCCGCGGTGAGCATCGCTTCCTGTCCGGCGTAGGTCTCCAGGCAGCCGACCGCGCCGCAGCGGCACGGCGGGCCGGACGGGGAAACCAGTACGTGCCCCAGCTCTCCGCCGGTGCCGCGAAACAACCGCGAGTCCACCACCAGCCCCGCGCCGATGCCGATTTCGCCGGATACATAAAGGAAATCCGCCGCCCCGGCACCGAACCACAGCTCGCCCAGCGCACCGAGGCTGGCCTCGTTGTCCACCGAAACCGGGACCGGCAGGTCCAGCTCGACCGGAACGTTCCGCCACCCGAGGTTCGGCGCGCTCAGCACCACGCCGTCCCGCACCGGGCCGGACACCGCGAGCACTGCCCCGGTGACGGTCAAGCCCAGTTCGCGCGCCTCCGCCAGCTCCGAGGAAGCCAGTTCCCGCACCGCCTCCAGCACAGTTTCCGCTGGCACACCGCGATTATCGCGCTCGACCCGAACTGATCTGCGGACCGTGCCAGTCAAGTCCAGGACGCACGCGGCGAGATAGTCCACATTGGCCTCAAGCCCCAGCGCCGCGATCCGCCCGCCGCTCAGCGACACCTCGACGCCGGGTCGGCCGCGTTCTCCCGCCCGCACCGCGGCGGTCTCGGCCAGAAAACCCGCGTCCAGCAGCGAGCCGACCAAAGTGGACACTGTCGACTTTGTCAGCCCAGTCAGCTCCGCCAGCGCGGCGCGGGTCAGCGGGCCGCCGCGGCCGATCTCGCCGAGCACCAGCTCGAGGTTCCGCGCACGCATCGCGTCATGCCGAACCGGCTCCATCCGAACCTCCGCTCTTGACGGCCGGGGCGGCCGCGGCGCAGTATTTAGTCTACATCGTGAACTAAATGAAGGGACGGGCATGGCCGACTACGCCCCCGCGCCGGAGGACAAGTTTTCGTTCGGGTTGTGGACCGTCGGCTGGCCCGCGGCCGACCCGTTCGGCGTCGCCACCCGGCCGCCGCTCGACCCGGTCGAGAGCGTGCACCGGCTGGCCGATCTGGGCGCGTACGGCGTCACTTTCCACGACGACGACCTGCTCGCCACCGAGCCGGACCGCGACGTCGCGATCGGCAGGTTCAAGAAGGCGCTGGCGGACACCGGCCTGCGCGTGCCGATGGCGACGACGAACCTGTTCAGCCACCCGGTCTTCAAGGACGGCGGCCTGACCAGCAACGACCGCGACATCCGGCGGTACGCGCTCACCAAGGTCCGGCGCAATCTCGACCTCGCCGCGGAACTCGGCGCGCGAACGTACGTCCTGTGGGGCGGCCGCGAGGGCGCGGAATCCGACGCGGCGAAAGACGTCCGCGCCGCGCTCGCCCGGTACAAGGAAGGCCTCGACGTCCTCGCCGACTACGCCGTCTCGCAGGGCTACGACCTTCGCTTCGCACTGGAGCCGAAGCCGAACGAGCCGCGCGGCGACATCCTCCTGCCGACCATCGGCCACGCGCTCGGCTTCATCTCGCAACTGGACCGGCCCGAGCTGTTCGGGCTGAATCCGGAGGTCGGCCACGAGCAGATGGCCGGGCTGAACTTCGTGCACGGAATCGCGCAGGCGCTGTGGCAGGGCAAGCTGTTCCACATCGACCTCAACGGCCAGCACGGCCCGAAGTACGACCAGGACCTGATCTTCGGCCACGGCGACCTCACCAGCGCGTTCTTCCTCGTCGACCTCCTGGAACACGGCGGCTACGAGGGCCCGCGACACTTCGACTACAAACCGCTGCGCACCGAGGATCCCGACGACGTCTGGGTTTCCGCGGCGGCGAACATGCGCACGTATCTGATCCTGCGCGAGAAAGCCCGCGCGTTCCGAGCCGATCCGGAAGTCGCCGAAGCTCTTGCGGCGTCGCGGGTGCCGGAGCTGGCCACGCCGACGCTCTCGCCCGGCGAGACCCTCGACGACCTGGCTGCCGACGAATTCGACGTCGAGGCGGCCGGTCGACGCGGCTACCACTTCACCCGGCTCAACCAGCTCGCACTGGAGCACCTGCTCGGGGTGCGATAAATCAGGCGACGCGGGTGGCGGCGGTGTTTTACCGTTGCGGGCAACACGTTGACGGAGACGAGTAGCGCAGGGCACGGCGAGGGACAGAGAGCTGCCGCCGGTGAGAAGGCAGCGTCGCGGCCCAGCGCGAAGACACTCCTGAGTGCGGGGAGGAAATGCCCCGCCGGCCCGGCCGCCGTCATCCGGTCAGAACGAGGCCGCCGTCTGGCGGCGAAGGTGCGGTGGCACCGCGAGTGTCCCTTCTCGCCCGCACCCCCAAGGGGTCGCCGAGTGCGCTCAGGAGAAGGAATGAGTACCCGCACCCCGGTGGCCTGCCTGCGTGACCGCGTGGGCTCCACCGCAACGATCGCCGGTTGGGTGCACCGCCGGCGCGTGCTGAAATCCGTGGCATTTCTCGTCATCCGCGACCGGTCCGGTACCGCGCAGGCGGTTTTCGCCGAGCCGCCCGAGGTCGCCGAGGAGACCGTCGTGCGGCTCACGGGCAAGGTGGTCGCTAATCCTCAAGCACCGCAAGGGGTTGAGCTGCGCGAGCCCACGGTGGAGGTCTTGTCCGCACCGGAGAAGCAGCCGCCGTTTGCCCTTTATCGGCCAGAGGTGACCGCCGGTTTGCCTGTAGTGCTGGACAACGCAGCGGTCGCGTTGCGGCATCCGTTGCTGCGCAGGCGGTTTGAGGTCGCCGCAGCTAGTGTCGCGGCGTTTCGACGGGCATTGGCCGGTCAAGGGTTCACCGAGATCCACACGCCGAAAATCGTGGCTACCGCGACGGAATCCGGCGCGAACGTGTTCCAGCTGGACTACTTCGGACGCCCGGCTTATCTCGCGCAGTCGCCACAGTTCTTCAAACAGGCCATGGTCGGCGTGTTCGAGCGCGTGTACGAGGTGGGGCCGGTCTTCCGGGCCGAACCCCACGACACCGCAAGGCATCTGGCCCAGTACACGAGTCTCGACGCGGAACTCGGCTTCATCACCGACCATCGCGACGCGATGACAGTGCTGCGCGACGTCGTAGCGGAGATGGCCGCCGCGGCCGGCCCGGACGCGCCGACGGTACCGGAAGAGATTCCGTCCATCGATTTCGTTGCGGCACAAGAACTTCTCGCCCGACACACCGGCGAGGACCCGCGCGGAGAACCAGACCTCGCGCCCGCGCACGAACGGTGGCTGTGCGAATGGGCTGAGAGAGAACACGGCTCGGAATTCTTGTTCGTAACCGGCTACCCGATGGCGAAACGGCCGTTCTACACCCACCCGGACCCAGTGAACCCGGCCAGGTCGAACAGTTTCGACCTGCTGTTCCGCGGCCTGGAACTGGTCACCGGCGGCCAGCGGCTCCACCGGTACGCGGACTACCTGGCCGTACTCGGCGACTCGGCCGAGCAGTACTCCGACTACCTCGACGCCTTCGCGTACGGAATGCCGCCGCACGGCGGGTTCGCGATCGGCCTGGAACGGTGGGTCGCGCGAGTGCTGGGCGTGCCCAACGTACGCGGGGCGACGCTCTTCCCCCGCGACCTGCACCGCCTGCGGCCCTGATCATCCGTGAAGGGCTCCTTGAGGGAATCTGATTCCCTCAAGGAGCCCTTCACGGACGGTCACTTGGCAGCGAAAGTGAGCGAGCCCAGCGCGGTGACCAGCGGGGCCAGCTCAGGCAGTTCCTCCGCCTCGCCGAGCGCGGCGGAAAGGGCCGCGTCGTGCGTCGGGCGGGCGGCGGCCAGCAGCTTCTGGCCGGACGGCGTGACCTCGGTGTAGATCCCGCGCCGGTCGTCCTGGCACAGGTACCGCGACAGCAGGCCGCGCTCCTCCAGCCGCGTGACGAGGCGGGTCGTCGCGGACTGGCTCAGCACCACCGCGTTGGCGAGCTGGCTCATCCGCAGGTGGAAACCGTCCTGGCGGCCGAGCACGTCGAGCACCGTGTACTCGCTCACCGACAGCTCGTGCTCGCTCTCCAGCGCCCGGTTCAGCCGGTCTTCGATCCGCGCGTGCAGCGCCGCCAGCGTCCGCCAGCCTTGCGCGCGCGCCTCGACGGCGTCGTCCGACACCGACATGGTGCACCTCCTCCAGACGGCCCCGGTTGCGGGCGGCCGCGGCCCCGAGCATCATCGGCGCGTGCCCATCTCAATGTAACTGCAAGTATTGCGCGCGCCGGTAGTACCCAGCTGCCACTGTACTCGCGCACTGTCAGGAGGGTCTCCCCGATGAACCTCGACCTCACCGGCCGCACCGCGCTCGTCACCGGGTCGACCTCCGGGATCGGCGCGGCGGCCGCCGCCGCGCTGGCCGCCGCCGGGGCCGAGGTCGTGGTCAACGGACGGGACCCGGGCCGGGTCGCGGAGACCGCCGCGCGGATCGGCGGGCGCGGGATCGCGGCGGACGTCGGCACCGCCGAGGGCATCGCGGAGCTGGTGGACCAGCTGCCGGACGTCGACGTCCTGGTCAACAACGCCGGGATCTTCGCCGCGCAGCCGGTGTTCGAGATCCCGGACTCCGAATGGCAGCGGTTCTACGAGGTCAACGTCCTGTCCGGGGTACGGCTGAGCAGGCATTACGCGCCGCGGATGGCCGAGCGCGGCTGGGGCCGGGTGATCTTCGTGAGCAGCGATTCTTCGGTGCAGATCCCGACCGAGATGGTCCACTACGGACTCACGAAGACCGCGCAGCTGTCCCTGTCGCGCGGCATGGCGCAGGAACTGGCGGGAACCGGCGTGACGGTGAATGCCGTCCTTCCGGGGCCGACACTCACCCCCGGCGTGCGCGAGTTCGTCGCGAGCCTGCACCCGGACGTCGAGTTCGCCGAGGCCGAGCGCCGGTTCATGGCCGAGGACCGGCCGACGTCGCTGCTCGGCAGGCTGATCCGGCCGGAGGAAATCGCGAACCTGATCACCTACGTCGCGTCCGATCTGTCCTCGGCGACCACCGGCGGCGCGCTGCGCGTGGACGGCGGCGTGACCTCGTCGATCATCCCCTGAACCGCGCCACGGCTTTTGCCCTCGCCTTCCGGCGAGTAAGTTGTCCCCGCTACCCGGGGGAAAGGTGATCGGCGAATGACCGGCGCTGGCGATTCGGACGCGGGCACGACCGCGAGACGGTTCGCGCTGGGCCGATACGGGCCCGCGCCGCTGGTCCTGGCCGGCCGGTACGAGCTCGGCGAGCGGATCGGCGAGGGCGCGACGGCCTGCGTCCACCAGGCAGAAGACCGCGAAACCGGCACCGCGGTCGCGGTGAAGCTGTTCCACGCCGGAGCGGTCGAGCTGGGCCGCAACCGCCGCGACCAGGAAATCGCCGCCTTGCGCGCGGTGCGACACCCGGGGCTGGTCGGATTCGTCGACGCCGGGGTCGACGAGGGGCACGCGTACCTCGTCATGGACTGCGTGCACGGGCCCAACCTGTCCGAATGGCTGCGCTCCGGACCGCTGCCCGCCGACCAGGTCGTGAAGCTGGGCGCGCAGCTGGCCGAGGCGCTCGCCCACGTGCACGCGCACGCGGTGACCCACCGGGATCTCAAGCCCGCCAACATCCTCATGTCCGACGACGGGCCGCGGATCGCCGACTTCGGCGTCGCGCGCATCGTGGACGCGACCCGCGTGACCGACACCGGCGCGGTCGTCGGGACGGCGGCCTATCTCTCGCCGGAGCAGGTGCTGGGCGAGCACCCCGGCCCGGCTTCGGACGTCTACGCGCTGGGGCTCGTTCTCCTGGAATGCCTCACCGGTGTCCGCGAATACCCGGGCACGGCGGCGGAAACCGCGGTGGTGCGGCTGCATCGGTCGCCGCGGGTGCCGTCGGGAACGCCGGAACCGCTCGCGAGGACTCTGCGCGCGATGACCATGCGCGATCCGGAAGAAAGACCCTCCGCGACCGCCGTGGCGCGTGCGTTGTGCGGCACGGAAACGTTGCGGCTTCCGATCAAAACGCGGCTGGCGGTCTTCTGCCGCCGCCACCGGGTGTCCCGGCGGCGCGCGGCGCTCGCGGTGGGCCTGCCGGTGGTGCTGGTCGCGGCGAGCACGTTGCTGCTGGCGACCCCGCTCCGTCCGGGCACCGGGTCCGCGCCCGGCCCCGAACCGGCTCCGGTTCCGGTTTCTCCGCCCTCTTCCGCTCCGTCCGATTCACCGGACTCGGCTCCCCGGCACTCGTCGTCCGCGCCGACGGCCCCGTCCGCGCCGACGGCCCATTCGGCCAAAGCGGACGCGCCCGCGCAGACCACGACTATTCCGCCCAGCACGACGACCCGCACCGTGCCGATGCCTCCGGGGCAGGCGAACCCGCCGGACCGGAACCCGCCGAAAACCCCGCCGGGACAGACGAAAAAACCCAAGGCCCCCGGCCAGGGACCGCCGGGCGGAATGCCTCCACATTAGACAGACGCGGGGTGTTCCCCCCGCCGCCGGACCACCCGGTCGGCTGACCCGGCGCAATTCGGTGGCGAAGTCGTCCCCGGCGCGCGATCCTGGTGGCGAGCGGGGAGGTGGAGGCGATGACCGCGCACGCACGCCGGTTCGGACGGCAGTGCCGAGAACACTTCGAGCACCCGGAAACCGCTCGCGCGACCGAGCCGAAGCAGGACGTCGAGACCGTTTCGGAGCCGGATCGGGCGGCGAAAGCCGAACCGAAGCCGGAAGTCCAGCACGGGAAGTAAGTTTCCCTTGCCGGGCAAGGGAAATCTGGCTTACTCCGCGCGCGGGGCGGCCTCGATCGCCAGCACCGCGATGTCGTCGTGGCCGGAATTCCCGAGCCATTCCCGCACCGCCTCGCGCAACCGGCGCACGACTTCCCGCGCCGGTTGCCCGACGCAATCCTCCAGCACCGTGTAGAGCCGTTCGTCGCCGAACAGTTCGGTGGATTCCGTGCGGTTGCGGGCTTCGGTGACGCCGTCGGTGTAGAGCAGGCAGACGTCGCCCTCGGCCAGGTGCGTCGTCGCCTCGGCGAAGCGGGCCTGCGGCGACACGCCGACCAAAGTGCCGGGCACGCTGATCTCCTCGACCCCTCCCCCGCGCCGCAACACGAGCGGGGCGGGATGGCCGCCGGAGGCGAGCGTGACGTCGAGCCCGGATTCCGCCGCCGCGACCGAACCGAGCACGAGCGTCGCGAACCGGTTGCTGCCGCCGGAGATCAGGAGTTCGTTGAGCAGCCGCAGCATCGTGCGGCCGTCGCGTTCGACGAGGTGCAGCGCGGCCAGCGAATGCCGCACCCGGCCGGTCAGCGCGGCCGCCTCGGCTCCCTTGCCGCAGATGTCGCCGACCACCACGAACGCGCTGCCGTCGTCGCGGGAGAGAACGTCGTAGAAATCGCCGCCGACCCCGAGGACTCCGCCCGCGGGCTCGTACCACAGCTCGAAATTCGCGCCGTCGACCTGCGCGGGCGGCGTCGGCAGCAACGTCGATTCAAGCCCGCGGGTGGCCTCCTCTTGGCTGGCGTAGCGCTGCGCGTTGGCCAGCGCCGTGCCGGCCGCGTCCGCGAACGCCTCGACCGCCTGGCCCTGCGACACTCCGAACGCGGGCTCGCCGCGCCTGCCGAGCAGCACCGCTCCGGCCATGCCGGAGCCGAACGAGACCACGGAAACCTCGAGATGGCCTTCGAACGGCTCGGCGACCGCCGCGGGCAACGCCGCGACCTCGGTCGCGGGCACCGCGCGAATCTCGGGCCGGGCGACGTCGGTGACCGCGTCGGACACCACCGGCGCGAGCTGCGGCGGCACCCGCCGGATCCGGCCGTGGCCCGCCGCGCCGTGCTCGGTGCAGCTCCACCACTCCCAGCGGCCACGCGTCGTCGGCAGCAGCACGAAGGCGCAATCGCCCAAAGCGGACGCCGCCAGCTCCGCGATCACCCGGGCCGTGCCGTGCCGTCCGCGCGCGAGCGCCAGTTTCGGACCGGCCTCGGCGAGGAACTCTTCAGGACGGCGGCGGCCGTCGTCGACCACGGTCCAGGCGCGCCAGCCGCCGGGAAGCACCCGGATCTTGGCCGGCCGGTGGCCGACCGTGCCGGTGGTCTCGGTCACGCCGACGAGCTCCGCCGGGCCGAGCCGCTCGGCGGCCGCGTTCGCCCAGCGCAGCGCGCCTTCGGGGTCCTGCAGGAACACCGGCTCCCGCACGTCGTCGAGCACCGAGCGCCAGAATCCGGCGTGCCCGGGCAGCTCGGCGCCGGGTGGCAGGGCCGACGCCGGAGCGGGCCGTGACACCATGCACGAACCTCCTGCCTCCGGGTCGACCTGACGGTCCTGGTCCTTCCAGGTTGGCACAGTGTGCGCGGGCGGACTGGGTCGAAGTGTAGGGCGAACCATGGCACGCTGGGTCGACGACCATGGCTGGCACACGCGTGGTGGGAAGGTCGGCAAAGATGACAACGACTTCCGGGAGCCCCCGGAACTCCGGGGCCCAGGAACCGGAACTCGTCCCGGCGAGCGAGGTCGCGGCGCTGGAGCGGCTGCTCGGCGCTGTCCACGACCTCGGGGACGGCAACTTCCGGCGGCGGTTCGTGGCGCACGGCGACGGGATCACCGCCCGGCTGGCGTCGGCGTTCAACGACATCGCCGAACGCAACCAGCGGCTGGTGACGGAACTCATGCGCGTGCGCGGCGCGGTGGGCCAGGAGGGCAAGCTCACCGAGCGCGTGCGCACCGAGATCGGCCCCGGCGGCTGGGCCACCGCGGTCGACACGGTCAACGGGCTGATCGAGGACGTCAGCCGTCCGGTCGTGGAGCTGGACCGGGTGCTCGGCGCGGTCGCCGAGGGCGACCTGTCGCAGCCGATGGCGCTGCAGCTGGACGGGCGGCCGCTGCGCGGGCAGTACGCCGAACTGGCGAAGACCGTGAACGGGCTCAACGCGCAGCTGTCGCGGTTCGCCGCCGAGGTGATCCGGCTGTCCCGCGAGATCGCCGGCGAGGGCCGGCTCGGCGGTCAGGCCGAGGTCCCCGGCGTGGCCGGCACGTGGCGCGACCTCACCGACTCGGTCAACTTCCTCGCCGACAACCTCACCGAGCAGGTCCGGAACATCGCGTCGGTCACCACCGCCGTGGCCCGCGGCGACCTGACGCAGAAGATCAACGTCGACGCCCGGGGCGAGATCCTCGAGCTCAAGAACACGATCAACACGATGGTCGACCAGCTCTCGTCCTTCGCCGACGAGGTCACCCGGGTGTCGCGAGAGGTCGGTTCCGAAGGACGTCTCGGCGGCCAGGCGCGCGTGCCGGGCGTCGCGGGCACCTGGCGCGACCTCACCGACTCGGTGAACCTGATGGCGGACAACCTGACCGACCAGGTCCGCAACATCTCGCAGGTCGCCACGGCGGTCGCGGCGGGCGATCTGACGAAGAAGATCGACGTCGACGCCCGCGGCGAGATCCTGCAGCTCAAGACGACGCTGAACACGATGGTCGACCAGCTCTCGTCCTTCGCCGACGAAGTCACCCGAGTCGCCCGCGAGGTCGGCAGCGACGGCCGCCTCGGCGGTCAGGCGGAGGTCCCCGGCGCCGCTGGCACGTGGCGCGGGCTGACCGACTCGGTCAACCAGATGGCCGACAACCTGACCGACCAGGTCCGCAACATCTCGCACGTGACCACCGCGGTCGCGAAGGGCGACCTGACGCAGAAGATCACCGTGGACGCGCGGGGCGAGATCCTCGAGCTCAAGACCACGATGAACACGATGGTCGACCAGCTCTCGTCCTTCGCCGACGAAGTCACCCGAGTCGCCCGCGAAGTGGGTACGGAAGGGCAGTTGGGCGGCCAGGCCACCGTGCCCGGGGTCGCCGGCATCTGGCGCGACCTGACCGGCTCGGTGAACTTCATGGCCAACAACCTCACCGCGCAGGTCCGCAACATCGCGCAGGTCGCGACGGCGGTGGCGCGAGGCGACCTGACGAAGAAGATCGCGGTCGACGCGCGCGGCGAGATCCTCGAGCTGAAGACGACGCTGAACACGATGGTCGACCAGCTCTCGTCGTTCGCCGACGAGGTCACCCGAGTGTCGCGAGAGGTTGGCACGGAAGGAAAACTGGGCGGTCAGGCGACCGTGCCGGGCGTGGCGGGGACCTGGAAGGACCTCACCGACAACGTCAACTTCATGGCCAACAACCTCACCGACCAGGTGCGGAACATCTCCCAGGTCACCTCCGCCGTGGCGCGCGGCGACCTGACGCAGAAGATCACCGTCGACGCGCGCGGCGAGATTCTTGAGCTGAAGAACATCCTGAACACGATGGTCGACCAGCTTTCCGCCTTCGCGGACGAGGTCACCCGGGTCGCCCGCGAGGTCGGCACCGAAGGCCGCCTGGGCGGCCAGGCGCGCGTTCCCGGCGTCGCGGGGATCTGGAAAGACCTCACCGACAACGTGAACGTCATGGCCGACAACCTGACCGTGCAGGTCCGGAGCATCGCCACGATGGCGAGCGCGGTGGCGAACGGCGACCTGTCGAAGAAGATCTCCATCGACGCGGCGGGCGAGGTCGCGGCGCTGGCCGGGACGCTGAACGACATGGTCGAGACGCTGCGCGCGTTCGCCGACGAGGTCACCCGGGTCGCCCGCGAGGTCGGCACGGAAGGCATCCTCGGCGGTCAGGCGCGGGTGCCCGGCGTGGCCGGGACCTGGAAGGACCTGACCGAGAACGTCAACTTCATGGCGCACAACCTGACCAGCCAGGTCCGGAACATCTCGCAGGTCACGACGGCGGTCGCGCGCGGCGACCTGTCCCGCAAGATCGACGTCGACGCCCGGGGCGAGATCCTCGAGCTGAAGACCACGATGAACACGATGGTCGACCAGCTGTCCGCGTTCGCCGCGGAGGTCACCCGGGTCGCCCGCGAGGTCGGCACCGAGGGCAAGCTGGGCGGTCAGGCCGAGGTCGAGGGCGTGTCCGGCACCTGGAAGCGGCTGACCGAGAGCGTGAACCAGCTGGCGGGCAACCTGACCACGCAGGTCCGCGCGATCGGCCAGGTCGCGACGGCGGTGACCGCGGGCGACCTGACCCGGCACATCACCGTGGACGCGTCCGGCGAGCTGGCGGACCTCAAGGACAACATCAACCAGATGATCGCGAACCTCAAGGAGACCACCTCCGCGAACCGCGAACAGGACTGGCTGAAGACGAACCTGGCGCGGCTGTCCGGGCGGATGCAGGGCCACCGCGACCTCGCGTCGGTGGCGACGCTCATCCTGTCCGAACTGGCCCCGCTGGTGAGCGCGCAGCAGGGCGCGTTCTTCATCGCGCACGACGACGAGGACACCGGCGACCCGGACAAGCTGCTCGACTGCATCGCCGCCTACGGCCTCGCCCAGGCGCGCACCGGGCTGCGGTTCCGGCTCGGCGAATCGCTGATCGGCCAGGCCGCGGTGGACCGGCGGACGATACTGGTCAACGGCGCTCCCCCGGAGTACGCGCTGGTGTCGTCCGGGCTCGGCTCGGCCCCGCCGGTGAACGTGATCGTGCTGCCGGTGCTGTTCCAGGGCGAGGTGCTGGGCGTGCTGGAACTGGCGTCGGTCAACGAGTTCTCCGCGGTGCACCTGGACCTGCTGGAGCAGCTGCGGCACACGATCGGCGTCAACGTGAACACGATCCTGTCGAACTCGCGCACCGAGGCGCTGCTGACCGAATCGCAGCGGCTGGCCCAGGAATTGCGCGCGCGGTCCGAGCAGCTGCAGGCCCAGCAGGGCGAACTGCGCCGGTCGAACACCGAGCTGGCCGAGAAGGCGGCGCTGCTGGCCCAGCAGAACCGCGACATCGAGGTCAAGAACATCGAGATCGAACAGGCCCGGCAGGAACTCGAGGAGCGGGCCGGGCAGCTGACGGTCGCGTCGCAGTACAAGAACGAGTTCATGGCGAACATGTCGCACGAGCTGCGAACTCCGCTCAACAGTGCGCTGATCCTGGCGAAGCTGCTGTCGGAGAATCCCGAGGGCAACCTCACCGAGAAGCAGATCCAGTTCGCGAAGACGATCTGGGCGGCGGGCAGCGACCTGCAGCAGCTGATCAACGACATCCTGGACCTGGCGAAGGTCGAGGCCGGAAAGCTGGACCTGCAGATGTCCGACGTGACGCTGCCGGAGCTGGTGAACTACGTCGAATCCCTGTGCCGCCCGCTGACCGCGGACAAGGGCCTGGAGTTCGCGGTCCTGATCGACCCGCCGGTGCCCGGCAGCGTGCACACCGACGAACACCGCCTCCAGCAAGTGCTCCGGAACCTGCTGTCGAACGCCGCGAAGTTCACCGACGAGGGCGGCGTGCGCCTGCACATCCGGATGGCCGACCCCGACGAGGTCGAGCAAGAGTCCCTGCGCTCGGCGGCCGGGATCATCGCGTTCGGCGTCGAGGACACCGGAATCGGCATTCCGGAGGAGAAGCTGGAAGTTATCTTCGACGCCTTCCGCCAAGCCGATGGCACGACGAGCCGCAAGTACGGCGGCACCGGCCTGGGCCTGTCGATCAGCCAGCAGCTGACGGAGCTGCTGAGCGGCGAACTGCGCGTCAGCAGCGTCCCCGGCCGAGGCAGCACCTTCACGCTGTACCTGCCGGTGGGCGCCGCGAACCTGATCGCCCCCACGACCCCGGTGCGCCCCACGCCGAAACTTCCGGTCCTGCCGAGCACCATCACCGTCGCCGAACCGAACAGCGCCCCGAAACGCTTCAACAGCGAAAAGGTCCTGATCGTCGACGACGACCTGCGCAACGTCTTCGCCCTCGCGGCGGTCCTGGAGCAAGCAGGCCTGGAAGTCATCTACGCCGACACGGGTGTGGCCGGAATCCGGGCCCTGGAACGCCATGAGGACACCGCACTGGTGCTGATGGACGTGATGATGCCGGAACTGGACGGCAACGCGACCATCGCAGCGATCCGAGCCGAAGCGGCCCACGAAGACCTGCCCGTGATCGCCGTCACAGCGAAAGCGACGGAGGAAGACCGGGAACGAACCCTGGCTTCGGGAGCGGACGACTACATCACGAAGCCGGTGGACACTGACTTGCTGCTGGACGTGATCGCCGCCCGCCTGGAGGCGGACGCAGCGTCGTCCTCTTCGGAGGTGGAACCGTTGGAGCGGGTGACGGGAATCGAACCCGCGTAGCTAGTTTGGAAGACTAGGGCTCTACCATTGAGCTACACCCGCAGCGCCCTCGGTGACCCGGGAGCGAAGCCAGCTTAGCGTGCCCGCTAGGGTGGGTCGTACACCCCCCGGGTACACGGGTTCCGGAAGCTCCGGGGGTGCCGGGATGTGGCGCAGCTTGGTAGCGCATCCGCTTTGGGAGCGGAGGGTCGCAGGTTCAAATCCTGTCATCCCGACTCGGCTTTGGAGGGGCTGGACCTGCGGGTTCAGCCCCTTTTTCGTGCCTCCGGACGCGGCCCGGGAGCTAGCACAGCGCTCAGTGACACTCCTATTTGAGGATTTTCACCTGCGCACCCGAGCCCTGACCCTCGCTCCGCCGGCCTGGCAGGCGTTGATCAACGAGTGGGCTATGTCACTCGAGGCGGAGAACAAGAGCCCCCGCACGATCCGCTGCTACTGCGACGCCGTGCGCTTCTTCCACGTCTGGCTCGCCGACCCGATCGCGCCGCCGGAAGCCGACGACCCCGGCGCCTGGCTCGCAACTGTTCCGCCGGAACCGAGCGAACCCGAAGAGTACGAACCGAATCACGTCAAGCGGTGGATCGCGTATCGTCTCGCCACGACCAGCCCCGGCAACGCGAACAACAATTACCGGGCGCTGAGCGCGTGGTTCAACCGGCTGCCGTCTCTCCGAAATCGCCAACATTGACAGGGAACGCGATCTCAACCTCTCCCGCCGCGTAGCCAACGTCCTCGGCAAAGGCGGCAAATGGCGTGCGCTCCCCTTCAGCGGCGCCACCGGCAAAAGCCCTCGGTCGTTATCTCCGCGTCCGTGCGCGACATCCCTACGCCGACGCCACCAATCGACCGTGGCTCAGCGACCCGCCGCAACATGCCACTGTCGCCGAACGGCGTCAAGATCATGCTCCGCCGACGCGGCAACGAAGCTGACACCTGCGGTGTGTTCGGCCGCAATCCTCACGCGCACCTCGGCCGACGCTTCCAGCCCCACACATTCCTCAAGTCCGGCGGTAGCGAAGGAGACCTGATGCTGCTGAACGGCTGGTCTACCGCGCAGATGGCCCGGCGGTACGGAGCCAGCACCGCCACCGAACGAGCACACGACGCCGCCAGGAAAATCCGAGTCGGGGATTCCCTCTGAGCGTCAGGCAAGCACCATTCCTTCGTCGCGACGGCACACGATCACGACGCCGCTCGTCTGCCTGACATGCCCCGCTGTGACTGTGCGCGCTGTCTGTCACTTGTGCGCGGTAGTTGTCATCAGGTCTTTGTGCTCCGCCGGTTTCTTTGCCTGTGCTTGCTAGTTGGCCCCGGATAGGGCGATTCGGCCCGACGCACTCGCCTGCGCCGCCCGTTGAGCGCAGGGGAAATGGCAGCACGGCAGGCTTGCCGGGAGCCAACCGAGAGCGGGCGTCACGCGTCTTGTGACTGTGATCGGCGGCAGAGAGCTTTCCTGGGACGGGTGCGTCAATGTTCGGGATCTCAGCGGGCTGGGGCGGGCCAGGCCGCGTGCGGTGGTCCGGATGGAGGCGCCGACGCGCTTGAGCGAGGCCGGGTGGGCGGCGGCTTGGGCATACGGGGTCCGCACTGTGGTCGATCTGCGCGATCCCGACGAGCACGAACCGGACGACGCACCGAGACCGGCGGGAATCACGACTGTTCATGCCCCGCTGGAACCGGTCGGCACACCGTTCTACGAACAGTGGAAGAAGATCGACAACTTGGCCTCGCCGCTGTACTTTCCGGCGATGCTGGCCGAACACCCCGAGTTGGTGGTCACCGCCGTGCGGACGATCGCCAACGCCGCGCCGGGGTGCGTCGTGTTCCACTGCTCCGGCGGCAAGGACCGGACCGGGCTGCTGGCCCTGGTGTTGCTCACGTTGGCCAGAGCAGCACCGGAAGAGATCATCGCCGACTATCTGCTGACCTACGACCGGATGAAGCAGCGGTACGACGCACTCGGCATCCCTGACCAACTGGCCGGAGTGACCGAACTTCTCGCGGCCCGCAACACCACCATCGAAGCATCGCTGACCTCGACGATCACGTCGTTGACGATGCCGGACTACCTTCTCGACAACGGTCTGTCCGATACCGAACTGACCGCCCTGCACGCCCGCTTGACCATCTGACGAACAAGTCAGCCGGGGAGAACCTTCGGTGCCGGCAATCGGAGGGTCCGGCTACGCGGCCCCGTATCGCACCGGCTGATTCGAGTCTTCCTCAGCCCCGGTTCCGCTGGGTCAGCAGCGGGTGATCGCCCGCTGCGGCTTGCCGCTGTAGGTGCTCGACGGGCGGATCAGGCTGTTGGCCGCGAGCTGTTCGGTGATGTGCGCGGTCCAGCCGGTGATCCGCGCGGCCACGAAGATCGGCGTGAACACCGGGGTGTCGAACCCCATCAGGTGATACGCCGGGCCCGCCGGGTAGTCGAGGTTCGGGTGGAGTCCTTTCGCCGCGTGCATCGCCTGCGCGAGAGCTTCGTAGAGGTCGAGCAGTTCGTGGCCGTCGCGCAGCTCGGCCACCTCCTGCAACGCCTGGCGCATCGTCGGCACCCGGGAATCGCCTTTCTTGTACACCCGGTGCCCGAATCCCATGATCTTGCGCTTGTCGGCGAGGGCTTTCGTCAACCATGCCTCGGCTTTGTCCGCGACGCCGATTTCCTCGAAGGTCGCCATCACCGCCTCGTTCGCGCCGCCGTGCAGCGGGCCTTTCAGCGCCCCGATAGCGGCCGTCACCGCGCTGTAGAGGTCCGACAGCGTCGAGGTGACGACGCGCGAGGTGAAGGTGGAGGCGTTGAAGCTGTGCTCTGCGTAGAGGATCAGAGATGTCTCGAAGGCGCGGACGATCACCGGCTCCGGTACCGCGCCGAGGGTCAGGTACAGGAAGTTCTCCGCGTAGCCGAGATCGTCGCGGGGCGGCAGCGGAAGCAGTCCGTGGCGGCGGCGTTGTGTGAGCGCGACGACCGACGGCAGCACCGCGAACAGGCGCAATGCCTTGGCCTGATTGGCTTCCGGCGAGTTGTCGTCTTCCGCGGGGTCGTTCGCGCCGACAATGCTGACCGCGGTGCGCAGAGTGTCCATCGGGTGCGCCGTCTCCGGCAGGCTGAGCAACGTCATGACCAGCTCGACCGGCAGGCCGCGTTGTGCCCGCTCGGCCTGGTTCTGCTCGGCCAGTTGCGCCGGCGTGGGCAGTTCGCCGTGCCAGAGCAGATAGGCGACCTCTTCGAAGCCGCAGTGCGCGGCGAGGTCCTGGACCGGATAGCCGCGGTAGGTCAGGGAGTTGGTGTCAGGGTTGACCATCGACACGCCGGTGGTGTCGACGACGACCCCGGAGAGTCCTTTGTGGATGGTTGGTGCGGACATCGGCGTCCTCCTGGCAGTCGGGCGAGCGTCACACGGAGAAGGTGAAAATGTTCTGGTCGAACGTGTTGTAGGCGGGGTAATCGAGCAGGTCGTAGAGATCACGGCGGTGCTGCATGCGGTCGAGCAGCCCCTCTTGCGTGCCTTCGCCGGCGATCTCGCGCAGAGCCGTCTCGGCGGCGTGCATGGCGATCCGCAGCAGCGTGACCGGGTAGATGACCAGGTTCACCCCGAGCGATTCCAGGGTCGGCGCGTCGAGCAGCTTGCTTTTCCCGAACTCGGTCATGTTGGCGAGAATCGGGACGTCGACGGCGGCCCGCATCTTCTCGAAGTCTTCCGGACCGGTCATCGCTTCGGGGAAGATGAGGTCGGCACCCGCGTCGGCGAAGGCCTTGGCTCGTTCGATCGCGTCGTCCAAGCCGTGCACTCCCGCGGCGTCGGTGCGCGCGGCGATCACGAAGTCCGGGTCGCGACGCGCGGAGGCCGCGGCCGAGACGCGGCGGACCGCGACGTCCCGGTCGACGACGTCCTTGCCGTCGAGGTGGCCGCAGCGCTTCGGGTTCACCTGGTCCTCCAGGTGCATCCCGGCGACGCCGGCGTCTTCCAGGAGCTGGACGGTGCGGGCGGCGTTCATCGGCTCGCCGAACCCGGTGTCGGCGTCGACGAGCGCGGGCAGCGCGGTGACCCGGGCGATCTGCTGCGCCCGGCCGGCGACCTCGGTGATCGTGGTCAGGCCGATATCAGGCAGGCCGAGGTCCGCCGACAGCACGGCACCGGAGACGTAGACGCCCTCGAACCCTTCGCGCTCGATGAGCTTGGCGCTGAGCGGGTTGAACGCGCCCGGGAACCGCTGCAGCTTGCCGGAATTCAGCCCGGCTCGGAACGCGGCCCGCTTCTGCGCGGCAGTGGGAGCGGCGTGCAGCATCAGAAGATCCCCTTCGTCTTCGGGGTCGCGTCGATCGCCGACGGCAGGGTCAGCTCGCGAACCTCGTCGGCGTCCAGTTCGGACAGTCGGCTGACGGTGTCGAGGAACCGGTCCTGGTCGGCCGGGGCGATCACGCCGTCGGCGAGCGTGCGGAACTTCGCCACGTACTGCTCGCGGGCGAACGGCCTGGCCCCGGCTGGATGGGCGTCGGCGACGGCGATCTCGTCGGTGACCGTGGTCCCGTCGGCAAGAGTGACTTCGACACGGCCGCCGAACGCCGGTTCCGGCTCGTGGTACCGCCGAGTCCACTCCTGATCCTCCACAGTGGATACTTTCTGCCACAGCTCCACCGTGTCCGGGCGGGTCGCGCGTTCCCGGGCGTAAGACTTCTCGTGGTGCCAGGCCCGGTCCTGCAGCGCGACCGCGAAGATGTACGGGATCGAGTGATCGAGGGTTTCGCGGCTGGCGTTCGGATCGTATTTCTGCGGATCGTTCGCCCCGGAGCCGATCACGTGATGCGTGTGATGGCTGGTGCGGATCACGATCTTCTCGACCTTGCCGAGTTCGCCGATCCGCGGGCCGAGCCGTCGCGCGAGGTCGATCAGCGCCTGGCTCTGGTACTCCGCCGAATGCTCCTTGGTGTAGGTGTCCAAAATGGACCTCTTCGCCTCGCCCGGCGCGGGCAGCGGGACGGTGTAGCGCGCTTCCGGGCCGCCCAGCAGCCAGGCGACGAACCCGTCTTCTCCCTCGTAGATCGGGCTCGGCGCGCCTTCGCCGCGCATCGCCCGGTCAACCGCTTCGATCGCGGCTTTCCCGGCGAATGCGGGGGCGTACGCCTTCCAGGACGAGATCTCGCCCTTGCGCGACTGCCGCGTGGCCGTCGTGGCGTGCAGCGCCTGCCCGATCGCCTGGTACACGGTTTCGGTGTCCAGCCGCAGCAGCGCGCCCAAGCCGCCCGCCACCGACGGGCCGAGGTGCGCGACGTGGTCGATCTTGTGTTCGTGCAGGCAGATCCCGCGGACGAGGTCGACCTGCAGCTCGTACCCGGCGGCGATGCCGCGGACCACATCGGCTCCGGTGCGGCCGGTGTGCTGCGCGACGGCGAGAATCGGCGGGATGTTGTCGCCCGGATGCGAGTAGTCCGCGGCCAGGAACGTGTCGTGGTAGTCCAGCTCCCGTACCGCGACGCCGTTCGCCCACGCGGCCCACTCCGGGGCGTACCGGCCGGGCACGCCGAACACGGTCGCGCCGGGCCCGGCCGGATGCGCCAGCGCCTGGTCGCGGGCCGCGGACACCGGCCGCCGGGACAGCGAGGCGGCGGCGACCGCGGCGTTGTCGATCACCCGGTTGACCACCATCTCGGTCACCTCGGGAGCGACTGTCACGGGATCGACAGCGACGGACGCCAGCTTCCAGGCCAGCTGCTCCTCGCGGGGCAGCGGCTCGGCGGAACGGTAGGTGCGGACGGGATGGTCGATCATCATTTTCCTTCGGGTACGGAGAAACCGGTCTTCTCGCCGACCGGCCGACGTCGGCCGTGCGCGGCGGGCAACGGGCGCGGCACGCGGCCAGCGCCGACGGCTCGGGCGATGTCCGTCCGACCTCCCTGTGAAGCTTGTGGTGCCATGCGATCAGCGTGGCACCGAAGAACGGGACAGGCGATACCTGGGGGCTGTGAAGTGTTGTGAACATTCGCGGCAGCCTTGTAAATGTTGTTACAGTTCGAAAATGGAGAAGATGTTCGCTGGCGCGCGGCTGCGGCAGCTGCGCGAGGGGCAGTCGATGACGCAGTCCGACCTCGCCCGGCTGCTGGAGATCTCCCCCAGTTACGTGAACCAGCTCGAGCACAACGGGCGTCCGCTCACGCTGCCCGTGCTGGTGCGGCTGACCGAGCACTTCGGCGTGGACGCCGAGTTCTTCGCGCCGCAGGACATCGCCCGGCTCGTCGCCGACGTCCGCGAGGTGTTCGCCGACGAAACCGTGACCGGCTCGGCGTCCGCGGGCGAGGTCGACGAGCTGACCGCCAAGCTGCCCGAGGTGGCCAGGACGCTGGTCGCGCTGCACCGCCGATACCGGGAGGCCGTGGAGAACATCGCGACGCTGGTGTCCGAGCAGGGCATGGACCGCGCGGTCGCGAACCAGCCGCACGAGGAGATCCGCGACTGGTTCTACCGCCGCCGCAACTACGTCGCCGAACTGGACGAGCCCGCCGAACGACTCGCGGCGGAGCTGCGGCTGGTGCCCGGGGAAGTGCGTTCGGGACTGGCATCGGGCCTGCGGGAGCGGCACGGCGTCACCATCGCCGCCGCCCCCATCGGCGCCGACCAGCACCGCTTCGACCCGGCCGCACGGGTGCTGCACCTCTCCCCCGCGCTGCGTCCGGGCCAGGCCGCGTTCCGTCTCGCCTCGGAACTCGCCATGCTGGAAGCGGGAACCACGATCGACCGGCTGGTGGACGGCGGCGGTTTCACCGGCGAAACCGCCCGGCGCCTGGCGAGAATCGGCCTGGCCAACTACTTCGCCGGAGCGCTCGTGCTCCCGTACCGCGTGTTCCTCGGGGCGGCTGAGCGCTGCCGCTACGACATCACGCGGCTGTCGGATCACTTCGGCGTCGGATTCGAGACGATCTGCCACCGGCTCTCGACCCTGCAACGGCGCGGCACCCGCGGGGCGCCCTTCTCCTTCGTCCGGGTCGACCGGGCGGGCAACATCTCGAAACGCCAGTCGGCGACCGGGTTCCACTTCTCCCGCGTCGGCGGTTCGTGTCCGCTGTGGATCGTCTACGAGGCGTTCGGCTCGCCGGGAAAGATCGTCACCCAGGTCGCCGAACTGCCGGACGGCAAGAAGTACTTCTGGCTCGCCCGCACGGTCGACCGCTCCGTCGGCGGGCACGGCGACCCCGGCAAGACGTTCGCCATCGGGCTCGGCTGCGAACTGCGCCACGCCCGGCGGCTCGTCTACTCCGACGGCCTCGCCCTCGGCGCCGACGCGGCGGTGACCCCGATCGGCATGGGCTGCAAGGTGTGCGAACGGCCCGCCTGCCCGCAGCGCGCCTTCCCCGCGATCGGGAAGCCGCTGCGCGTCGACGAACACGCCAGCAGCCTGCTCCCCTACCCGCCCCTCGGCTGAGCACCGCCACCCGGACGAGATCCCCTCAGCCGGTCGACATAGTAGGAATTCCTACTATAGGATGCCAACAGGTCTGCGGTGCAGGGAAGCCGGTGCGAATCCGGCGCGGTCCCGCCACTGTGACCGGGGAGCGGCGCTCCACCCGAAAGACGGCCACTGGCGCGAGCCGGGAAGGCCTGGGGCGCCGCGGATCCGGGAGCCAGGATACCGGCCGCGGACGTTCGTGTTCGTCCACGAGGATGGAGCTGAACGCATGCGGATTCTTCCTGCCTGCGCGAAAAACGCCGACCCGCCGCCCGGCCTTCGGTAGCTCAAGCCTGCCCGGAAACCCCGGCCGCCGCCGTGTGCGGCCGGGCAGTTCGTCCTGCGCTCTCGCGAAAGGCATGCCATGACCACCGAACTCCGGCATTTCGTCGGCGGCAAACCCGTGCCCGGCGCCTCGGGCCGGTTCGCCGACGTCTTCGACCCCAGTACCGGCGCCGTCCAGGCCAGGGTGCCGCTCGCCTCCGCCGAGGAGGTGAGCGCCGCAGTCGGCATCGCGGCCGCCGCCCAGCTCGAATGGGCGCGCTGGAATCCGCAGCGCCGCGCCCGCGTGCTGATGCGGTTCCTCGACCTAGTCCGGTCCGAAGAGGACAGTCTCGCGCGGCTGCTGTCCTCCGAGCACGGCAAAACGATCGCCGACGCCCGCGGCGACCTCCAGCGCGGGCTGGAGGTGGTCGAGTTCGCGATCGGGATCCCGCACCTGCTCAAGGGCGAGTTCAGCGACTCCGCGGGCACCGGGATCGACGTCTACTCGATGCGGCAGCCGCTCGGCGTCGTCGCCGGGATCACGCCGTTCAACTTCCCGGCGATGATTCCGCTGTGGAAGGCCGCGCCCGCGATCGCCTGTGGCAACGCGTTCGTGCTCAAGCCGTCCGAGCGCGATCCGTCCGTACCGCTGCGGCTGGCCGAACTGTTCCTGGAGGCCGGGCTGCCGCCGGGCGTCTTCCAGGTCGTCAACGGCGACAAGGAGGCCGTCGACGCGCTGCTCACCGATCCCCGGGTCGAGGCGGTCGGGTTCGTCGGATCGTCGTCGATCGCCGAGTACATCTACACCACCGCCGCTTCGCACGGGAAGCGCGCCCAGTGCTTCGGCGGGGCGAAGAACCACCTGATCGTCATGCCCGACGCCGACCTCGGGCAGGTCGTCGATGCCCTGATCGGCGCGGGCTACGGCTCTGCGGGAGAGCGCTGCATGGCCATCTCCGTCGCCGTCCCGGTCGGCGAGGCCACCGCGGACGCGCTGGTCGAACGGCTCGCCGAGCGCGTGAAGACCCTCAAGGTCGGGGCAGCGCACGACGAGACCGCCGACTTCGGTCCCCTGGTCACGGCCGACGCCGTGCGGCGGGTGCGGGATTACCTCGAGGTCGGTGTCGCCGAGGGCGCGGAGCTGGTGGTGGACGGCCGCGATCTCACGGTTCCGGGGCACGAGAACGGGTTCTTCCTCGGCGGCTGCCTGTTCGACAAGGTGACGCCGAAGATGCGGATCTACCGGGAGGAGATTTTCGGCCCGGTGCTGTCGGTCGTCCGCGCGGCCGATTACGAAGAGGCGCTGCGATTGCCGAGCGAACACGAATACGGCAACGGCGTGGCGATCTTCACCCGTGACGGCGACACCGCCCGCGATTTCACCGCCCGCGTGAACACCGGCATGGTCGGCGTGAACGTCCCGATCCCGGTGCCGATCGCGTACCACACTTTCGGCGGCTGGAAGCGGTCCGGCTTCGGCGATCTCAACCAGCACGGCCCGGATTCGGTCCGCTTCTACACCAAGACGAAGACTGTTACCTCGCGGTGGCCGTCCGGCATCAAGGAAGAAGCCTCGTTCGTCATCCCGACGATGGATTGAGGCGGGTCATGAGACTGACCGGAGAACAACTCGCGCTGCGCGACACCACCGCGGACTTCGCGGCCGAGCATCTCGCGCCGCACGCGCTGGAATGGGACCGGGACAAGCACTTCCCGGTCGACGTGCTGCGGAAGGCGGCCGAACTCGGTCTCGGCGGGCTGTACCTGCCCGAGGACGTCGGCGGCTCCGGCCTCGGCCGGCTCGACGGCGTGCTCGTGTTCGAAGCGCTCGCCACCGGCTGCCCGTCGATCGCGGCCTACGCGTCCATCCACAACATGGTCGCGACGATGATCGACCGGTTCGGCGACGACACCCAGCGCCGCCGCTACCTGCCGCGTATGTCCACTATGGACTCGCTCGGCAGCTACTGCCTCACCGAACCCGGCGCCGGTTCGGACGCCGCCGCCCTCACGACCCGCGCGCGACGGGACGGAGACCACTACTTCCTCAGCGGCGTCAAGCAATTCATCTCCGGCGCGGGCACGTCCGACGTCTATGTCGTGCTGGCGCGGACCGGCGGGCCTGGCGCGGCAGGGATCTCCGCGTTCGTGGTCGAGCGGAACACCCCTGGCGTTTCGTTCGGCCCGAACGAGGTCAAGATGGGCTGGAACGCCCAGCCGACGAGACAGGTCGTCTTCGACGACGCCCCGGTGCCCGCGACCGCGCTGCTGGGCGGCGAGGGAGCCGGGTTCAAGGTGGCGATGTCCGCTTTGGACGGCGGACGGCTCAACATCGCCGCGTGCTCGCTCGGCGGCGCGAAAACGGCGCTGGGCAAAGCCGTCCGGCATGTGTCGGAGCGCTCCGCATTCGGCGCGAAGCTCTCCGAAGCGCAGGCCCTGCGGTTCCGCCTGGCCGACATGCGCACCGACCTCGAAGCCGCCCAGACGCTGTTGTGGCGCGCCGCGGACGCGCTCGACCAAGGCGACCCCGATGCCACCCAGCTTTCCGCGATGGCCAAGCGATTCTGCACCGACGCCGGATTCGAGATCGCGAACCAGGCGCTGCAACTGCACGGCGGCTACGGGTACCTGGCCGAGTACGGGATCGAGAAGATCGTTCGCGACCTGCGGGTGCACCAGATCCTCGAAGGGACCAACGAAATCATGCGGGTCATCATTTCCCGCCGGATGCTGGCGGAGGCGGCATGAGCACATCAGCGCGACAGCTTGCTCGTGCCGCCGACTGGGCGCGGGTATCCCGCACATCACTGGAGGCCGCGTGAGCGACGTCGAATTCCTTGTCCACAGCGGGATCGGGCGGATCACGCTCAACCGCCCCCGCGCGCTCAACGCCCTGACCCACGACATGGTCCGGGCGATCACCGCCCACCTCGACCGATGGCGCGACGACCCGGGCGTGCGCGCCGTGCTCGTCGAAGGCGCCGGCGAACGCGGGCTGTGCGCCGGCGGCGACATCCGCTCCATCTACGAGGACGCTCGTGCGGGCGGCACCGCCACGCTGGAGTTCTGGGCCGACGAGTACCGGCTGAACGCCGCGATCGCCCGCTACCCCAAGCCGTATGTGGCGATCATGGACGGACTGGTCATGGGCGGCGGCGTCGGGGTGTCCGCGCACGGCAGCCACCGCGTGGCCACCAACCGGTCCCGGATCGCGATGCCTGAGGTGGGCATCGGCTTCGTCCCCGACGTCGGCGGCACTTATCTGCTTTCGCGCACTCCCGGCGAACTGGGCACGCACGCCGCTCTCACGACCGCACAACTCTCCGGAGCCGACGCCGTCCACTGCGGACTGGCCGATTTCTTCGTCCCGGCGGACCGGCTGCCCGACCTGTTCGACGCCCTGGCCACCCGCACCCCCGACTCGGCTTTGGCGCTGGTCGCCGAAACTCCGCCGCCGAGTGCACTGGCGGCCGAAGCCGCGTGGATCGATCACTGCTACGCCGCCGACACGGTCGAAGAGATCCTGGGCCGGCTGCGCGACGGCGGCGAAGCGGCGGTCGCCGCGGCCAAGGAAATCGAAAGCAAGTCCCCTGCCGCGCTGAAGGTCACCCTTCGAGCACTGCGTACTGCGGCGACCCTGCCGGACCTGGAATCGGTGCTGGCGCAGGAATACCGGATCTCGCACCGGGCGTTCGGCTCCGCCGAGTTCACCGAGGGCATCCGTGCGCAGGTCATCGACAAGGACCGGTCGCCCCGCTGGCACCCGGCGACCCTGGCCGAGGTCGACGCCGACCTGGTCGGCAGCTATTTCGCAGCGCTGGGCGACGAAGAGTGGACGGGAGTGGCCCGATGAGCATCGCTTTCCTGGGGCTCGGGAACATGGGCGGGCCCATGGCCGCCAACCTGGTCAAGGCCGGGGAGAAGGTGACCGGCTACGACCCGGTCCCCGACGCCCGTGCCGCCGCGGCCGGAAACGGCGTGTCCGTGGCGACTGCCGCGATCGCGGCAGTCGCGGACGCAGCAGTCGTGATCACCATGCTCCCCAGCGGACAGCACGTGCTGGACTGCTACCGGGACATCGTCCCCGCCGCCTCGCCCGGCACGCTGTTCCTCGACTGTTCGACCATCGAGGTCGCCGACGCGCGCGATGCCGCCGACCTCGCCGCCGCGGACGGGCACCTGGCGCTCGACGCTCCGGTGTCGGGCGGGGTCGTCGGCGCTGCCGCCGCCACGCTCACCTTCATGGTTGGCGGTCCGTCCGAGGCGTTCATCACCGCCGAGCCGTACCTGAAAAGCATGGGCAAGCGGATCGTCCACTGTGGAGAGACCGGTGCCGGACAGGCGGCGAAGATCTGCAACAACATGATCCTCGGCGTCTCGATGATCGCGGTCAGCGAGGCGTTCGCCCTCGGCCGCCGGCTCGGCTTGACCGACCAGGCCCTGTTCGACGTCGCCTCCACCGCGTCCGGACAGTGCTGGGCGCTCACCACCAACTGCCCGGTCCCCGGGCCGGTGCCGGCGAGCCCGGCCAACCGGGACTACGCGGGCGGCTTCGCCAGCGGCCTGATGCTCAAGGACCTGCGCCTGGCCCAAGCCGCGGCGCAGGCCGAGGGCGTCCGCACCGAACTCGGCAAGCACGCCGAAGAGCGGTACACCGCGTTCGTCGCCGCAGACGGCCCCGGTCGCGACTTCTCCGCCATCATCACCAGCCTCACCAAGGACGGCACCGCATGACCGAGACCATCCTCGTCGACCGCCCGGCCGAACGGGTCGCCCGAATCACGCTCAACCGGCCCCAGGCGCTCAACGCGCTGAACCGGCAGGCGATGAACGAGATCACCGCGGCAGCGGCCGAATCGGACCGCGACCCGGACATCGGCGCGATCGTCCTCACCGGCTCGGCGAAAGCGTTCGCGGCCGGGGCGGACATCAAGGAGATGGCCCCGCAGAGCTTCAGCGAGGTCTACGCGGCGGATTGGTTCGCGGGCTGGGAAACGCTGGGCCGTGTCCGGACGCCGCTGGTGGCGGCGGTCGCCGGGTACGCCCTCGGCGGCGGCTGCGAACTGGCGATGATGTGCGACGTGCTGCTCGCGGCGGACACCGCGAAGTTCGGCCAGCCGGAGATCACGCTCGGCGTCATCCCCGGCATGGGCGGTTCCCAGCGGCTGACCCGCGCGATCGGCAAGGCCAAGGCGATGGACCTGGTCCTGACCGGCCGGATGATCGGGGCCGAGGAGGCCGAGCGGGCCGGGCTGGTGTCCCGGATCGTCCCGGCCGACGCGCTGCCGGAGGAAGCGGTCGCGACGGCGGCGAAGATCGCGTCGATGTCCAAACCGGCGGCGATGCTGGCGAAAGAGGCCGTGAATCGCGCGTTCGAGACAAGCCTGTCGGAAGGATTGCTGTTCGAACGACGGCTGTTCCACTCGACCTTCGCCACTGCCGATCAGAAGGAGGGCATGACGGCGTTCGTCGAGAAGCGGCCTCCGGAGTTCCGCCACGGATAAGCCCGGCCTCATCGAACCGGCCCGCTGGTCACACCGGCTTGTCGTGGAACTCGACCGGCGCGTCGAAGGCGGCGCGGCGCGAGGCACGGCGCAGCGTCGCCAGCACCAGCGGGCCGAACGCGACGATCGCCACCACGTTGGTCACCGCGCGGCCGGTGTCCCAGCCCAGCGAAGTGGCCGTGTCGAACAGGAGATAGCGGCCGAGGTTCGTGAGCGTCGAAGCGTTGGGGTCAAAGGACAGGGCGGTGTGCGCACCGATCGCGAACGGCCAGAACGACAGGTTCAGCGCGAGCCCGTAGCCGAAGGCCGACACCGCCCCGTACGCCGCCAGCAGAACGATTTCGAGGCGGCCGCTCGCGCGGGGAAGCAGCCCGGCGCCCAGCCCGACCCAGGCGCAGCCGAACATCTGGAACGGCAGCCACGGCCCGATCCCGCCGGTCAGCAGCGCCGAGGCGAACAGGGACACCGAGCCGAGGGTGAAGCCGAATCCAGGGCCGAAGACCCGTCCGGCGAGCACCAGCAGGAAAAAGACGGTCTCGATGCCTCCGGCGCCTGCCCCGAGCGGGCGCAGCGCCGCGTTCACCGCGGCGAGCACCCCCAGCAGCGCCAATGCTTTCGCGTCGATCCCGCCGTCTGCCAATTGCGCCAGCAGGACCCCGAGCACGAGCACCAGCAGCACGCCGAAAATGAGCGGAGCCTCGGTGGCCGCGTCGGCCAGCACCGTGCCGGGGGCGACGAAGAACGGCCAGCAGAACGCGGCGACGCCCAGCACGGAGGACACCGCCAGCGAGACCGCGGACCAGCGGCCGATGCGCACCGGGCTCACCGCAGCGCCCCCGCGACCTGGTCGACGGTCAGCCAGCCGCCGCCGAGGATCTTCGCCACCTGCGGCGCGAACAGCGGCGAGGACACCACGACGTCCGCAGTGGGCCCGTCGGCGACCACTTCGCCCTCGGCGAGCACCACTGCCCGATCGCACGTCTCGGCCACGAATTCCACGTCGTGCGTAGCGATCAGCACTGCTCCGGGATAGGCCCGCACCAGCGCCGTGAGCCGCTGCTTTCCGGGGTAGTCCAGGCCGCGGGTCGGTTCGTCGAGCAGCAGCACCGCGGGGTCGGCGGCGAGCTGCACGGCCAGCGCGAGCGCGAGACGCTGGCCTTCCGACAGGTCGCGCGGATGCGAGTCCGGGTCGATGCCGGGGGCCAGTTCGTCGAGGATCGCCCGCGCTGCCGGGGAAGCGAGTTCCTCGCCGACGGTGTGCAGGTACAGCAGATCCGCCGGGGACTGCGGGACCAGAGCCGCGAGTTCCCGGCGCGGCACCGGTTTCAGGCCCGCGGGATCCGTCCCGCGGATCGTGACGGCACCGCGGTGCCGGGCGCCGCTGCCCTGCAATGCCCACAACAGAGACGACTTGCCGGAGCCGTTGCGGCCCATCAGCGCCACCGTCTCCCCGGCGGCCACGGTCAACGACACTTCGCGCACCGCGACCGTGTCGCCGTAGCGAACCACGACGTCTCGGCTGGCCAACGTTTCTTCGCCGGAACCGAGTGGCCCGGGCACCGGCGCCGAAGGAAGTTCGGCGCGCAGTGACTGCGCTTGACGGCGGGCGTCGCGGACCGACAGCGGCAACGGATCCCACCCGGCGAGGCGTCCCAACGCGACCACCGGCGGGGCGATCGGCGCGGACCGCATCGCCTGCGCGGGTTCGGCGGCGGTGACCCGGCCGCCGTCCACGGTCAGCACCCGGTCGGCGTACTGCAGCACCCGTTCCAGCCGGTGTTCGGCGATCAGGACGGTGACCCCGAGGTCGTGGACCAGCCGGGTCACCGCGGCCAGGACTTCCTCCGCGGCGCCCGGATCCAGCGCGGAGGTCGGTTCGTCGAGGACCAGCACTCGCGGGCCCGCGGCCAGCACCGCGCCGATCGCGACCCGCTGCTGCTGCCCGCCGGACAGCGCGCGGAGCGGACGGTCCCGCAGCTCCGCGATGCCCAGCAGATCCATCGTCTCCTCCACCCGCTTGCGCATCACGCCGGCGGGCACGCCCAGCTGTTCCATGCCGTAGGCCAGTTCCTCCTCCACCGAATCGGTCACGAACCCGGCGACGGGGTCTTGCCCTACTACGCCGACCACCGCGGCGAGTTCACGCGGCCGGTGCGTGCGGGTGTCCCGCCCGGCCACGGTGACCCTCCCGGCCAGCCGTCCGCCGGTGAAGTGCGGCACCAGCCCGTTCACCGCGCCCAGCAGCGTCGATTTGCCGGAACCGGTGCGGCCCACCACGAGCGCCAGCTCTCCTTCGTCGATGTGCAAGGAGACCTCGCGCAGCACGGGCGTGTCCCGATAGGAGATGGTCACCTCGGAGAAGTCGATCACCGCAGTACTCCCGGCCGGTACCGCGCGGTCAGCTCGGGTGGAGGTGGGGCAGCGAGCGCGGGCAGCAATCCGGCGAGGATCCCGGCCAATGCCACCAGATCCATCCCCGGCGCCAGCAGCGGCGGGTTCAGCACGACCGGATCGGCCGACGCGACCAGCGCGGCCGCGGCAACGCCGGACGCCGTGACGGCCCACTCCGGCACTGTCCAGGGATCCGGCCGGTAGCGGGTCCGCTGAACGCGCCTGCCGCCGAGATAGAGCCCCACACCGCACACCACCGCACCCGCAGCCAGCATCACCGGCCCGTAACTGTGCTGTTCGGCGGCCAGCAACCCGTAGCTGCCCACGCACAACCCGAGCAGACCGGCCAGCATCAGCGCCGCGGCGGTGCGGCGAGCCGCCGCGGACCTCTCCCAGCGTTGGCCGTAGCCGCGGGAGTCCATCGCCGCGGCCAGCGCGATCGCCCGGTCCAGCGCGTCGGCCAGCACCGGCAACGCCACTGACCGGAACAGTTTTCCAGTGGCTCCGCGCAGCGCGCGGGCGCGCATGATCCGCTGTCCGCTCTCGATCAGCTGCGGCGCCACGGTCAGCGCGATCACCACGGTGGTGCCGATTTCGTACAGGGCACCGGGCAGCATGCGCAGCACCCGCTTGGGGTTGGCCAGCGTGTTCGCCGCGCCGACGCACACCAGCAAGGTAGCCAGCCGCAACCCGTCGCAGGCGGCGCTGAGGATGCCTTCCAGTTCGACCGGCCCGCCGAGGCGCACCCCGGCCATCCAGTGCGGCAGCGGAATCCGCGGCAGCGTGAACAGCAGATGCCCTCCCCCGGTGAAGGCGGAACCGAGCAGGATCCGGAACAGCACCCGGAACCCGATCACCACCAGCGCCAGGACCAGGTACGCGCGGAACCCCCTGGCCCACGGGGCCTCCCCGCGCCGGGCGGCCACCACGACCCCGGCCACCGCGAGAATCAACCCGAGCAGCAACGGATTCGTGGTCCTGCTGGCCGCCGTCGCCATGCCCAGCGCCCAGATCCACCACGCCGCGGGATGCAGCATCCGCGGCAGCGAGGCGGCGCCGATCACTCCGCTTCTCGCCTGCGGCGGCGCCGGACCAGGACCGCGGCGAGGACTCCCAGCAGCCAGATCGCCCCGAACGCCACGACTGGCAGAATCGGGAATCCGCTTGTGCCAGCGGTCTCGGACGCGGCCGCCGCCGGTTCCGGCGCGCTGCTCGCCGCCGACGGCCGAGATGAACCCGTCGAAACCGGTGCGTTCGCCGGTGCCGACGGCGGCGGCTCACCCGGCGCGGCGGCACCCGAACTCTTCGGCGGCAGTTGCGTTCCTCCCGGAGCCCGCGGCGACGGTGCACTGTCTCCTGCCGCGGTGGGGTTCGGGCCCCCGACGCCGCCTTGCTGCTGCGCCGGACCCGCCGGGGCGATCAGCGCGGCCACCGCCGGACTGGGCGGCTTCCCGTCCCCGAAGGACCAGCCCTCGACCTGGCCTGCCCGCGGAGTGGCACTCATCGCGCCCTCGTTGCTGTACTCCCAGCGGTTCGTTCCGGCATTGCCGTCCCAGTACGACCAGTACGCCGTCGTGGGAGGCGTGTCCGTGCACGGCTCCACCGACGGCGAGGGCCGATCGTCGATGCGGCACACAAAAGCCGGGCCGTCGTGCACGGTCCCGGCGGTGCGGAATCCTGCCGCGCGCAACGCGTCGTACCCGGATTCGGGCGGCGTGCCAAGGCAACGCTGCACCACTCCGCCGCCGAGGGACCCGAAGTCCACCACCACGAGCACACCGGACGTCGCCGTGCACGCCGGTGCCGCCACCGCAGCGGGCGCCGCGTTGCCGCCCATCGCCATCAATCCGGCCGCCAGCGCGGCAATCAGCCGCCTCACGACCGGGATCCCCTGCGGCGCACCAGCAACCAGAACGTGCCCGCGGCGAACAGCAAACCGGCCAGTACCGCTGCCGCGATTCCGTTCGGGCCGGCCCAGAACGACGCCGGACGCGGTTCCAGCGCCCGCGCCTGCCCGACCTGATCCGGCGGCGAGGTGGTCGACGGCACCGGCCGCGCGCTCGGCACCGGGCCAGCCGAACCGCTCGCTGGAGCCTCGGCGGCGGTGGGCGGGGCTGAGCCAGCTGGTTCGGTCCGCGGCACGCCGCTGTGCCTTCCTCCTGGCAACCCCGGGCCCGGGGCGCCACGCCCCGGACTGCCAGGCGGCACGGTGCCAGGCAGCACGGTGCCGGGCGGCGGATTGTCCGGCGGCCGAGGCGGAACCGGACCGGGAACCGCGGCGGACAGGCCCAGCAATGCCTGTGCGGTGGCCCGGCGCACGCCGTCCTGCTTGCCCACGTTGTCGGCACCGCTGCGCTTGAGCCAGAACGCCTTCGCGTCGAGGGCGATCGCGTCCAGGTCCGTCTGGCTCTTCGCGATCGCACCGGCCATCGCCGGAACCGGCACGCTCGCGGGCACCTGCATGGCGGCCAGCCACCCGGTCGCCCGGGAGGCCGCCGCGCCGTCGCCGCCGAGGGCCAGCGCCATCGCGGCCAGCCCGGACGAGTTGGTGTTCACCTGCGCCGGGGTTTTCGGATCCGCGCTGAACGCTCCCGTCGCGGGATCCTGATGAGCGCGCAGCCAGCCCAGCCCCCGCGCGACCTGCTGCCGATGGCCGCCGATCTCGACGAGTGCCCACACCCCCATCGCCGTGGTGTCGGCGCTGGCATCGGTATCCGACGCGCACTGCGCGGTCTCGCCGCCCGCGGGCACGTTCAGCCGGAACCCGCCGCCCGGACATTGCTGGCGCAGCAGCACAGCCTTCCCGGCAGGGTTGCCGATCCCGGCCTTGTGCAAGCCGATCAGCGCCAAAGCCTGCCCGAACACGTTCGCCGGGGTGCGCGCTCCGCCGACCGCGGTGTCCTCGAAAGCGCCCGCGGAACCCTGCGCCGCACCGAGCCGTGCGATGAGGTCGATGGTGTCGCCCTTGCTGTCCTTCCCCCATTGGCGCGGATTCACTCCTTGCTCGACAGCCACGATCAGGTCCTTGCCCGTGAGGCCCGCCGAGACGATCGTGGCGCTGAAGAAGTGCGCCCGCAGTTTCGCGGTCGCCTTCGCCTGCGCTGCCGGTTCGACTCCCGCGCGGTGCATGGCGAGCAGCGCGTCGGCCATCAACCCCGCGTCGGTGTTGCCGGGACTGACCGGGTCCGGATAGCCGTCGCCGAGCCGGCTGAACTCGTGGGCCAGGAACTCCGCGGCGGCCACCGCGGGCTCGGAGACGTCCGGCGCGGGTGCCGGAACCGCCGCGGCCAGCACCAACGCGCTGGCCACGGCACCGGCACCCCAGCTCACGAACCGGTCCAGTTCGGGTCTTTCGCCTGCGCGAGGGTCAGGCTCATCTGGTTCGGGTCCGTCGCCGTGCCCGCGCCGAAGGAGAACCCGAGCACCGTGCCCGGCGCCGGGTCCGAGACGTCGACGCCCTCGTCGGCATAGGTCCAGTTGGCGTTCTGCTTGTCCGGCACCCAGTACGCCCAGTACGGAGCGTTCGGCACGAACCCGGTGCACGGATCGGCGGAACTGGACGGACGAGCGTCGATCCGGCACAAGTACTGGTACGGACCCTGCTGCCCCTGCCCGGTCCCGTGCACCGGAGCGAACCCGGCCTCGCTGAGCGCCTCGAACGCCGTCTCCGGATCACCGGCGACACAACGTCTGGTCACCGAGGCGCCGGCGAAATGCGTGGCGTCCACCACGACCGTCACGCCGGAACTGCCCTGGCACGGGCCGTTCGTGTACGACGCCGGTGCTGCGGCAGCGGGAGAGGAAACGAAAAGGGGAACCGCGAGCACACTGATCGCGGCAGTCTTGGCCAGGGAGAACATAGTGATGTCCTTTGCGGTGAGTGGTCTTGAACGCGACCCGTCACCGCGACACCCCAGTCAAGCGCACGCGCGGCCGGGCCCCGTTCCGCAGTCTTCGACGGTGGAGCCACTCGTGACCGTCAGGCATTCCGACTTGCCCGCCACGAGGCGAGCCTACGGTTGCGAGTCAGCGCCGGCTCTTGCCCGGCTTCCCCTGACGATCACGTTATTCGGTTGTACAGCAACCAAACGCTAGCACCAGAGCCGCGAGTTCCACACCGCTTACCAGGTACCTCACCTGAAGCGATCAAACGGTCACAGTCTGAAGTTGGCCGAATCGATGCCTTGACGTCGTCGGCCGCCTCATCGCCCTTGCCGCGGCAACATCGGATCCATCCGGTCTCGCACGCGGAGCGCGCTCCAGTTAGCCAGCAGAGATTCTGCGCTCGGCGGTCGCCTGGTTGACCACGAAAGCCCGAGTGAGCGGCGCTACTCCCCCGCCCAGGTCGAGCGCACGCCTGCCCGGCTCGCTCAAGCTCGCATTAATTGCCGAAAGAAATCCACGACGACAGGGGGGCCGCATCCAGCTTCTACCCGAATGCTTCGGGGTGTCCTACCCCATTCAGGCCAGTCAAACTGCCGTACCGACAACCGGCCGATGCCAACAAAGCACAAGATTATTCTGCGACCCTCTTATTTGAGGATTTTCACTCGTCGCCGACCAGCGGCTAAACTGGTGTAGCACTGCGCTTAGCCGTTCCCGCTTTGGGAGCGGAGGGTAGCAGGTTCAAATCCTGTCATCCCGACTCGGCTTTGGAGGGGCTGGACCTGCGGGTTCAGCCCCTTTTTCGTGCCGTCCGACGCGGCCCGGGAGCTAGCACAGTGCTCAGTGACACTCCTATTTGAGGATTTTCACATGCGCACCCGAGCCCTGAAGCCCGCTCCGCCGGCCTGGCAGGCCTTGATCAACGAGTGGGCTATGTCACTCGAGCAGGAGACCCCCGCACGATCCGCTGCTATTGCGACGCCGGGGCTGCTTCCGCACCTGACTCGCCGACCCAGTCGCACGGTCGCAAGCGAACGCCCCGCGTCCCTCGGCTTGCCCCGACGCGTCGGCCACGTCCTCGGCAAAGGAAGCAGCAAATGGCACGAATCCCTTCATCGCCGCCACCTGCAAAGAACTTGACCCTCATCGCCGTGTCGGTGCGAGCCATACGTGGCACCAACTCCGCCAGACCACAGTTCAACGACATCCGGTACGGCACTCCGCTTTCAACTAGCGGAATAAAAATCATGCGGCACCTCCGTAGAAGTGACACCGAGATGCCGCATGGAAATAACATCCAAATGATTAAGCACCGGACCGCCGACAACAACTCTCACGCCAACAGGATAATTAGAACGATTCAAGATCCTGAAATTGGCAGAGAACCGGCAGCTTCAAGCAGACCCTGCGATGCCAGCTCATACTAACGCCGCCACCGTCGGCAGGATCGCCGACCTAAAACTCCAAGCTGATCGACCCACATAATTTCAGGCAAGTGAAGAATTACCACTTCGACACGAGGGATGGAAAATTCCCCATTAACCACTAGTCAATTCGTCGAAATAACTTCCAAGCAGAAAATAACTCGATAGCAAGCCAGTGGCCATTACTTCGAGCAATATCCTCGGCAGTTAATTGCTCGAAGTCTTTTGTTCGACAGGACAGATCAGCCCCCCTTGCCAAAAGAAGCGCGGTCGAGTCAACGTGAAGCGGCCCACCTGATTGAGCATGATCGTCGCCTTCCCGGTCAACAGCATGATGGAGCAACGTGAATCCGTTCCACTCTTCATTCACGTCGACACCCTCATCAAGCAGGCTACAAAGGGCGAGGACATTTCCCATCTCTACCGCAGAGTGCGCCGGAGACATTTCAGCCACCCCATCCGCCTTCCGTAACATTCACTCTAACTCCCGGGAATTCGCTTTCAAACTGCCGGACTACTGATTGACACGATATACACATCGCTTTCTCGGTATGTATATTGATAGTACCACGGACATACGGGGATGGCTCCCCTAGATTGTTGGCAATGTAAGTGAGCAGCTTTATCTCGGTGTCAGTTTTACGATTATTTTTCCCAGTCGCAGTAGCTTTATACCTTATTGGATTGTTGACATCGCCAGGCTTCGGCACAGTACCATCTCGGGGCGCACGTCCGCTCACCGACTGAAGCAGCTGCGGGGACTCGCCCTCAATAAGCACCTCAGCCGCAGCAACGTTAGCGTCTTTGCCGACTGAGCCATTCCTCAAGCCAAATATTCGAAGTGCTTCAGCCGCTTCTTTCGCAATATTTCTCGCGCCTGAGGCAGATACGGACCGAGCACCACCCGCCCCCAATCCGCCTGCGACCGACATGCCAAGGTCACCAAGAAGACTAATTCCAGATTCACGCTCGCATTGCCGGTAGTTATCCAAGCAATAAGTCGCTGCGATGACCTTAGCGCCTTCGACATCGTTTTTATGCTCGATCAAGTACTGGAGAGCCTTCCAGCAGCCCGTGCGCCCGAAGCAGATGCTCGCCATCTGATTCTCGCCAACAGCCTCGAAAGAATTATCCCACCATCCAATCGAGCTGGGCATATGTCGCGCTTGCTGAAATAGGTCATACACATCGGCTCGGTTGGACGTTCGTGGAGAGTGCCTTTTCACCCAGCCTGCCCGCTGCTTTTGATCCGCCGCTTGCTCCACTCGCTCCGTATCGGCATCCCATGCTGAACGGGGAGACGACCCGTAGCCCTTCTCCCGGCAGGCGAGACTGTCACCACAGCCAGGCGGCAGCACCATCGGCTCGAGGCCCGAGGGATCGCTCGAGGAAACCGGGCTGTTGTTGGCGTACGAGTATCCGTTGATCTGTTGGGGACTCGCGGGGTTGAACACCGGGTCCAGCGACAGAAAACGACCTGCCGCTGAGTCGTATGCGCGAGCGCCCAGTTGGGTGAGGCCGGTCGACCTGTCCTCGGTGCCGCCGACAAAGCCTCGTTCGCCGGGCAGGTCTGTAGCCGGTCCGCGCGGGGTCCCGAACGGGTCCTGCCTCCGCTGAGTCACACTCAGGTCCGTCGAGTCGACGGCGATCTGGCTCGTGCCCTGGTGGTCTCCGGCCAGCCACGTCAGCTTGCCGCTCGTACGGACCGCGACGATCCCGCTGCCGTGGCTGTAATACCGCGTCGTGCTGACACTTTGACCTGTCGAGTCAGCATGGATTTCCTGGCCGCCCAGGTACAGCGTGGTGCCAGAGGGGTCGTGCCGGAGCAGTCGGCTGCCTCCGGCGTCGTAGACGAAGCTGGTTTTCGCCGAGCCTTCCACGACCGAATCGAGCTGGCCCTCCAATGTCCAATCGAGGTTCTGCTGGGCAGCGATGCCCGGCCGGGTCTTGGTGTTGCCGATCTGGTCGTAGGTGTACTGGCTGTCCGGCTTGCCGGGGACGCTGGTCGAGTTCAGCTGGTGTGGTTTCGCCACCCCGGGATCTGCATAGCTGTATTTGCGGGTGACCTCCCCCGCGCTTGTGTGCTGTGTGTCGGTCAGCCGGTTTCCGGACTTGTCGTAGGTGAACGACTGCCAGTAAGGAGCCGGACCGGTAAGAGAGGCGGTCGACGGAGCGCTGTCGCATGCCGCAGCTGGCGGTGTCCAGGCGTCGGTGAGCCGCCGCAGGTAGTCGTAGCGGAAGCACTGGGTGTCCGCTGGCTGGTCTTGTGGCGTGTTGGAGATAGAAGTGATGTTTCCGGCCGGGTTGTAGGCATAGTGAGTGTCCGCCTGCATCGGGTGCGGAACCTCGGCGTCGACGATGGTCCGGTCCAATCGCCGGGTGTGATCGTCGTAGTAGTACGACTGCCAGACCCGGTGGTCGCCTTGGCCGAGTTGCAGACGCTGGATCTCGCCGTAGCGGCTGTAGTCCGACGCGGTGACGTAATCCGCGTCGCCGTTCGTGGTGATCGGATGGCCGAGGTCGTCGTAGGCATAGAGCATGCTCTCGACGGCCAGGTCGCCCGCTGCCGGAAAGCTGGAGCCGCCGACGCTGCCGTCCGGGTTGTAGGACAGGTAGGTTGTGTACGAGCCGGCGAGTTTGGGGCCTTCGACCGCGGGAATGGTGACGGTCTGGATGGTCGGCTGATACAGCGGTGAGTAGGCGTTGACCTTTTCGGCGTAAGCGTTGCCGTTGACCCACCGGGTCGAGCTGGCAAGCTGCCCGACGCCCTTGAACGCTGTGTCATAAACCCATTCGGCCATTTTGGTGCCGGTGGTGCTGCCCTGATAGGTGCCGGTCTTCCGGCCGAGGGCGTCGTAGCTGTACGCGAGAGTGACGTTGCGGGCGTCTGTCGTGCTGACCTGCTGGCCGAGCTCGTTGTAGGCATAGGTCGTCGTGCCGCGGTCGGGATCGTTGGCTTGCTTCAGCTGGCCATGAAGGTCGTAGCTGTAGGTCCAGTGGTTGCCGCTCGAGTCCGTCACCGACGCGAGCTGGTTCGCAGCCGTGTATCCGTAGGTGGTCTCGTCGTAATCACCGGTCGGTTGCGCGCCGTGGTACTGCCGCAGCGCACGCGTGCGTCCGCGGGCGTCCGTGACGGTCGTGGTGGGCACCCCGCCCGCCGGTGGGGTCACGCTGGTCCAATCCCCGCCGTAAGTGGTCGTGGTGCGCCACTTTTCGGCACCGCCTGCCTGGTAGACCGCAGCGATCGACCGGCCCGCGCCGTCGAACTGCGTGACAGTGAAGCCCGGGATCTCGGTGTCGCTCGCGACCCAGAGCTTCGTGTCGACGTTCTGGTCGTTGTAAAACGGCTGGGTCGTCTTGTACGCGCGGTTCTGCGAGTCGTAGCGCGTGTCGACCAGCAGTCGCCCGCCGCCGGGTGCGGGCGATTGCACTTGCCGAGGACGGTAGAAGCTGTCGTAGATCGTGGTCGCGGTGACGAACCGGCCGTTGGCGTTCACGCTCGTCGTTGAAACGGCACTCGGCCCGTCATTTCGAATGTCATAGGCAAAGCGGGTGTTGCCCTGCGGGTTGTCCGGACGCGGCCTGTTCGGCAGCCATATCTCGGCATTGCGGCCCAGCGCGTCGTAGGCGATCTCCTTGACCCGTCCGTTCGGATCAGTCGTGGTCTTGGCTGCACCCCAAGCAGGTTCAAAGACAGTCGTCGTCTTCTGGTTGAGCGTGTTGGCAGTCACCAGCTGCGTGACCGGTCCGCCGGTCGCCGGCGTGTAAATGCTCGTGGCCTCGTGGCCGACGGCGTCGATGACTTTCGTGGTACGGCCGTAGACATCGCGCTCGGTCTTCGCGGCTGCCCGGTAGACCGGCTTGCCGTTGTCGTACCTGTCGAGGTCCTGTACCGACGTGACGTCACCGACGGTGGGTGCCGCGCCAGCAGGTTGATTGTCGTAGAACGAGACGGCATCAGAGCCAGCATCGCGCGGGTAGACCGGTGGTGTTCCACAAGCGACAGTCGTGCTCTCGACTCGGGACGGGTACGACAGCATCCACAACGCAGTGTTCTGCGCATAAGTCGTGGTAGTGCACTTGTCGTCCGCCGGGTCGCTCACGTCCCCGAGGTCGCTGACCTGCGTCGGCAAGCCGTTGGCGTCGTACGCGGTAGTTGTCTTCGTGGTTCGCCATCCGCCAGCGGCCAGCGCGGTTAAGCTTCGAGACGTTCCGGGATGAACGATGTACGCCTTGTACGTATCGCGTGTCGCGGTCGGCCCTTGCCAACTCGGTTCGCTGATGGACTTGCCGACAACAGGCCCGTTAGCGCCGTTTTTCGTGATGGTCTCAAGCGTGTAGCCCTGCAACCAGTCTTCGTCAGGATGGCTGCCGTTCTCGTCGTCGGAGACCGAGACCACACGGGTGCCGTTGTTGGGGAGTTTGTCCCCATTCATCCCGCGGAAATAGCGGGTTTCCGAATAGCTCTGCGGGCCGGAGGGATCGTCCGGCCTGCCGTTGCGGACGATGACCTTCCCGAAGCCGCGGAACTCGTTCCAGGTCTTCTTGTCATCAGAGGTGAATTCGGACGTGCTGTAGTGCCAGGCAGCGCCTTCCGGGTACTCGTAGCTGGTGAGCTGTTCGGTGCTCGAACTGATCCGATCGGACTGGACGACCGACGAGACAACGTACTTCTGGAAGTAGTCGGTGCGTTCGGCATAATGCAGCGGCGCCCAGGTGGTCGGGAAACAGCGTTTGGTGTTGGTTTCCGGGTTTGCGGGCAGCGAGGTCGCGGTGCAGTCCAGGTCCGCGTAGTTCACGGTCGTGACACCGCCGGACTCGGAGATGATCGCGGACAGCCGGTATCGGTTGAGCGGACCGATACCGTCGGCTTTGTCGACGCGGTTGGCTAGGTGCTTGCCCTCGAAGGTCACCGGCGGAACTGAAATCGGCGTGCCCACGAGGCCGGTTCGGGTGATGCCCTTGAGCCACAGCGCCGCCTTCTCGCCGTCGCCGGGGTCCGGGAATTGCTGATCGAGCGACCAGCTGTTCACATCGGCGTAGCCGGTGCCCGACCTCACCTGCGTGGTGATCTTGGCGAGGCGTTTCGTCGACCAGAACGTCGGGCTGGGATGGTCCTTGCAGCTCGCGGTGTCGCATCGGTCCGAAAGCGGTACGTCCGGCCAGTTCTCCGGCTTGTCGAAGGTGCACTGGCTGCCCGGGATGCATCGGTCCGCAGTCGTGAAGACGACCTTCCCCACAGCCGGTGCGGCGACGTGGGTGTTCAGTCCGTACTGGATCTCCCGCAGGGTGCCGCCGCGGACGTAGGAGACCGGAGTGTCCTTCCCGTTCTGGCCGTAGTTGTTGGTCTCGACGTCGTAGGTGTAGAGGATTTCGTTGCCGTGCGGGTCGATGACCTTGTCGAGGTTCCAGCGGTAGCCCTGGACGCAGGAGGACTCCTCGAAGTTGCCACTCGCGGCATGACAGGGTTCGCCAGCGTCGTCACCGTAGACCGGAACGGTCCACGTGGAGTTCGCCGAGGCGGTCGAGCCGAAGAAGTACTGGGTGCCGTCGGTGGTCGTGATCTTCCAGGACTCGCCGTCCTTGGCACCGTTTCCCGCACCGGTCAGGTGTTCGATCCGGGCGCCGGTGTCGCTCCGTTGCCGCCACACGTTCTTCGTTGTGTCGTGGATCAGCATGCCGCCGGAACCGTTGTAGGCGGCGGTCGCGTTGTCGGACTTCCAGCACAGGTCGCCGACCTTCGGCGGGGTGGTCCCGCCTTCCTTGTCGTCCCGGCAGGCACCATATGTGCGTTCGACGAATCCTGGTGCGAGATCCCATCCGTCGCCTACCCACGACGCCTGGTTGTTCGTCGCGCTCGTGCGTCCGTCCACTGCGGACGACGAATAGGAAAGTCCGAGGTTCGGGGTCAGGTCTCCGGGCACTGGCGGGACTTCGAGCGGGTAAGACCAGCTGAAATCGCCGGTCTGCGCGCTCACGTCCCAGGTCGCGGACGGGCTGAGGGAGGTCGCCTTGGAGTTTCCACCGCCGTCCGGCGCGGTCGATCCGGCCGGCTGGTTTCCGCGCAGTGCGCGAGTGGATGCCTCGTCCGGTGCCCGGGGCGTCATCGTCTGCTGCGTCACTTTGGTGGAGTTGACGGTCGGCAGCGGAACGCTGGGTCCCCCGGCCGCGCTCGCGATGTTCTCGGTGCTGACGGCGGTGAGCACGAGTGAGCAGATGAGCGCCGCGGTGATGCCGCGACGAGTGCGGTGCGTCGGCGACTTGCGCATGGTTCCTCCAGGCTGGGCAGGACGAAGTCCTGGGAACGCGAGGCGGGGCGACGGCGGGTGGCGGGGCCACCCGCCGTCGCAGCGGTTCGGGACGGATCAACCAGGCGAAACAGCGGTCTTTGCCTGGACCGAGGCAGACTTCTCCGGAAGGAACAGTGCCGAGCTTGCTCGGACACCGGCCGGGAAGACCGGAGCCGTGTCCGGCACCTTGTCCAGCGTGTAGCCCAGCGGCTGGTCGACGACCCAGCCCTCGCAGTCGGCTCTCGCGCTCACGAGCGACTCGCCCGCGGGACTGGAACACCGATAGATCGCATGCGCCTCGATGCCGGCCGGGGCAGCCGTCCACAAACGACCCATCGCGCCGATCACTGTCTTCCCGCCGCAAGCGGGATCGAGCGAAGCGAACTGGTCAGTGTCCCTGCGGCAGCTGATGAGCGGTTGAGTGCCGGAAGGAGAACCGAGCGACACGAAACCCAGCGGTCCCTCGAGGAAGTATCCGGGAGCCACTCCGGCGGAAGTGCTGAAGTGGTCCTCGGTCGTGCTGTTGTTGTAGCGGAGAAGCGGCGCGTACGCGAGCGTGTAGCCCAGGACCCCTTCCACCGTTGCTCCTTCGCACGTCGCGTCCAGCGACTCGAAGTGGTCTGGTCCGGTGTTGCAGCGGTAGACCGCGACGGTGTCGATGTTTGTCGGCTGGACGGTGTAGACCGATCCGATCGGGCCGCCGACCGACTGGCCCTCGCAAGCCGGGTCTGGCGAGGTGAAGGCGTCCACGCCCGCGTAGCAGGAGAACAGCGTGCGGGTGTTGGACTGGCTGCTGTCGATGAGCAGGCCCAGCGGCCGGTCGAAATGATGACCAGCTGGTGCTGGATTGGCTGTGGCGGCCGTTGCTCGGCGCCCGGCGCCGTCGACGTACCGTCCGAGCTGCCCGGCCGCAGTCGCCGGCCAGTTGTCCCGCCGTTGGATGGCGTCGTCGGGCAACACGTCGTAGTGCGTCGAAACTTCGTCGATCAGCCCGGGGAAGAATTCTGCCGGGCTGCCGTTCACCAGTCCGCGGCCGACAGCGAATCCCTTGGCTGCGGGCCAGGGTGCGACGTTGTTCTGTACGCCGCCGAGCTGTCCGTCCACGTAGATGCGGAACTGTTTCGCGGCCGCGTCGTAGACCCCGGTGAGAGCGGTCCATCGATTCGCCTCGGGTACCTGGAACGAAGCGGTGTAGTTCAGCGGCGCCGCGTCCTTGTCCTGCGTAGCCGCGCCAAAAACCCAGCGGTTGAGGTCCGGCCGGTACTGCAGCACGAACCCGCTCATCCGCGTTCCGTCCTGGCTCACCGCAGTGGCGACCCGGTCAGTGCGAGTCAGCTTCGCCCACGCCGACACGGTAAAGCTGCGGGTCATCGGCACGCCCACCTCGGAGGTCGTCGCGGTGCCGTTCACCCCGTCGAGCTGCAAAGCGTTGCCCATGACACCGTTGGCGACGATCGACGACCCGCCGGACAACGTCGCGTCGTTGTGCCGCCACGAGTAGTCGCGCCCGGTGCCATTGTCGAAGTGCCACTGCCCCGCGTCCGCCTCGGAGACGTCCGCGATCACCCGGCGGATTTCGCCGTCGCTGAGCGCTTTGCCGAACACACGCACGTCGTCGACGGCCCGGGCATAGAAGCCCGTGTTCTGGCCGTTCCACTTGCTGCGGCCGATGGTGAACGGACCGCTCGACGCACCGATCGTCACCCCGATCTGGATCGCGGTCAGCGCACCGTTGACGTACAGCTTCATTTCGTGCGCTGCGGCGTCGTACACGACACCGAGATGCGTCCATTCACGCGGTGAGACCTTGACGTCCGACACGATCGTCGTGACTGCCGGGTTGTCCTGATCCGCCTGCGGAACGGCCACCGTCCATTTGCCCGTGCTGCCGCTGTAGCGGAGTTGGAAGGCGCTGGCCCGGTTGCCGTCCTGGCCCAAGACCGCGTAGTCGTGAGTCCCGGCGTCGGTGAGTACCGTCCACGCCGTCGCGGAGAAGCTCTTCGTCGTGTCGAGCACCGGGCCAGAGGTTTCCGCGTAACCCGACGTGCCGTCGAACCACACCGCGGCACCGTTGCGCCCGCCGGACCATTCGGCCCCGCCCTTCATCGTGGCGGTCTTGCCCTGCCCGCTCGAATCGCCAGCCGCGGTGCCGGTGTTCTCGTCGAACTTCCAATACGCCTTGTCGGCTGTCGGCAGATCCGGCGGCGTTTCGTCCAGCGCCGGGTACGAGGAATACAGCGCGAAGATCCGGTCCCGGTCCAGCGCTCCCGAATACAGCCGCACGTCGTCGACGCGGCCCGGCCAGAACTGCGCCAGCGCACCGGCGACCTTCCCGCGGCCGAACTCCGCGCCGCCGTTCGCCTGCCAGGCGGAGTCGAGCGTTCCGTCGCCGACCCGCTTGCCGTTCACGTAGAGCCAGGTTTTGCCGGTCTGCTTGTCGTACACGCCGGTCAGGAACGCCCAGGTGTTGATTTCCGCGGGCAAGGTGGACACGGCGGCCTTGACGACCGTCGGACTATCCACATCGGATCCGGCCATCTCGAACACCCACTTCCCGCAGGCATTCGGATCGCCCGGCATGCCGTCGAAGCAGGCTGCCGACATTTCATCCGCTACGTGGCCGAGCCGGAACTTGCTCGTGTGCACGCCGTCGAGGCTGACCGCGGTGAACTTCGAGGTCGTGTCGCTCTTGCGATCCAGGTACACCCACGCCGACGCCGTGAAGCTGTCGTCGCTGCGAAGGTCGACGCCGGTGGTCGAAGCCGCTCCGGTCTTGCCGTCAAACGAGATCGCGTTGCCGACCCGCCCGGACACCAGGCGCGCGCCGCTGTTCAGGGAGCCTGTCCGCGCGCCGGCCGAATCAGCGACGTTGCTGCCGCTCGACTCGTCGAGCTGCCACTTGTGCACCAGGTTGAGTTCCTTGCCCGCCATCGTGCGGATCTCGTCGCTCAGCAGCGCGCGGGGGTAGACCTTGACGTCGTCGACCGCTCCGGAAAGCTGGCTCCCCCACGCTCCTACGGATTTCCCGCGGCCGATGTCGAACTCGCCGGTCGCGTTCCACACCGTGTCGACGGTCTTCGTCCCGGTCAGCGTTCCGTTGACGTAGAGCTGCATTTCTTTGGTCGCGGCGTTGTAGCTCGCCACGAGGTGCGTCCACACCTCTGTCTGCACCGGCTGGTCCGACTGCACCAGCACTGCCGGCGGGGCGTCGGAGTCGGCGGCGCACATCGCGAAAGCCCACCGATCGGCCGCGCTGCCGGTGTAGCCGAGGATGAAGGACGAAGCACGGGCGCCGCTCTGACTCGCCACCGACCCGACCCCGGCGGTCTTCACGCCGAGTTTGACCCAGCTCGTGACCGAGAAGCTCTTCGTGGTGTCGACCGCGGGCGGCGCGGACACCGCACCCTCCGCGCCGGTGAAGTTCGCGGCCAGGTCCTTGGGGTCCGGGTTGTTGTTCTGCCCCGGAGTCCACTCGACCTTGCCGACGACAGTACCGTTCAGACCGCGGCCCGAACCGTCCTTCACATCACCGTCCAGCGCCCACGACGCGGCGGGAACGCTGTTCTGCGCGACGATGCCCTGGATCTCCGCTACCCCAAGCGGGCGGCTGTACGCGCGCACCTCATCGACCGCTCCGGCCCAGAAGCCCGTCGGCCCGCCGTACTGCCCCCTGCCGATCACGAACGCGCCGCTCGCCATCCACGGCGCGACGGGTGCCGGCGCGGTTCCGGCTTGGACGCCGTTCACGAAGAGCGTCAGCGTCTTGGCCGAACTGCTGTATACGCCCGAAAGATGCGTCCACACCCCCGGTTGAACCGTATTCGCCGCTGACCGCGCCTCGGCGGCCGTGCCTCCGGTGGCGTCGCCGCCGTTCATCCCGAAGATCCAGGTTCCGCCGTTCTGCTTGAGGTAGAAGCCGCTGGCGTTCACCCCGTCCTGAGACACTGCGGCCATGTCGGCGAGCTTGCTCGGCTGCACCCATGCGTTGACCGTGAAGCTCTGGTCCGTGCGCACCGCGGGCCCGGCAGTCGATGCGAAGCCTTGTGCGCCGTCCAATGCAAGAGCGCTGTTGACCGCTCCCTGCTGTGTGAACGCGGCTCCGGTGTGGAGTGCGGCCATTTCGCCGCCCGCGGCGCTGTTGCGGGCCGTTGTCCCCTCAGCGTCGTCGAAGTTCCAGTACCCAGCTGTCACGTTGTCGAGCGTGACGATCGACTTCACTTCCGAATCGCCCAGAGCCCGGTCGTAGGTGCGGACTTCGTCAATCGCGCCCGAGAAGTAGTCCGCACCAGCACCTGAAGGTGTGCTGCGGCCCAAGGCGAACTCTCCGTTGGCGGCCCACGGCGAGGTCCAGTCCGCAGTCCCCGCCAAGTCGCCGTTGACGTAGAACCGCACCTTCTTCGCAGCCGCGTCGTACACCCCGGCGAGGTGCGTCCACGTTCCCGACGCTGCCTTTTCCGGCGAGACGATCGTCGTCGGCGCGGCCGAAGCGGAGTCCGACGGACGCAGTTCCATTGCCCACTTGTCGGACCCCGTACCGGTGTAGCCGAGCCGCACCATGGTCGCGGCAGCACCGTTCTGGCTGAGCAGCGTTTCCCAGTTCGACGTCTTCGCCGCGAGGTTCACCCACCCGGCGAAAGTGAATCCGGCGGCAGTGCTCGCCGAAACCGGAGCCGTCGCGTAGTCGCTCGAACCGTTGAGCTTCAATGCGGACCCGATCGATCCCTGCACGTAGGACGGAGCACCGTGCAGCGTCGCGTCCCGGAAGCCGAGCGTCGCGGAGTCTTTAGGGGAACCGTCGAACGACCATTGGGCGAGCGGTCCGTTACCGGCCCGGACGTAGAAGTGGTACGCCTTCACTGGGCTGCGGTGGCCTGCCCGGTCGACGCTCTGCACATACAGGTCCCGTGGCCCGTCTCCTGGAGGTGCCAGGGTGACGGATGCCTTGCCGCCCAGTGCGTCCGCGTCGATCTTGGTCGAGGGTGCGTTGTTCCAACCGTAGAGGTAGTGGTCGATATCCGCGACGCCGTTCGCGGTGAAGGTGAAGGTGTCCGACACCCCGACTCCGCCGTGCCAGGTGTTGTCCTCGCGGTACACCGGCGCGGACACTGCGGGAGGCTTGTCCACGCCGACCTGGTCGACCACGAATGGGGGTCCGAATGTGGAGAGTCCGCGATCGGCACGGTCGAACGCGGTCACCTTCCAGGTGATTGACTGGCCGTCGCGACCCGACAAGTCGACGGTCGTGCTCGCGAACGCGCCGGACGCTTGATAGATGTCCGGCTCCCGGTGGTCGGCCGCCGGACCGCCGTAGATGTCCCAGATCGCCTTGAGCTGGTCGTTGCCGTCCTGGTCGGACAGCCTGCCCAACAGCCGGATCGAGCTGTCGCCGACGTACGGCTTGCCGCCGCACCACTTGCACGGAGCAGGCAACGGCGGATCGGTCTTCACTTCGTACGGCGAATTCGGCCGGGTGTTGTACCAGACCCGGAGGAAGGTCGTCGGGACGTCGAACTTGCGCCACCAGGCACGGTCGCCCTCGTTGCCCGCCTGCAGGTAGTAGTTGCTCACCGTGCCGGGGCGGACATCGCCGGGATTGAGGTCGAACCCGACGCCCTTGTACCCGTCGCAGCCCGGATAGTTGCTCGGCACCTGCGCGTCCGGGCCGACCTGGCCGCCGCCGGGCATGTTGTTCCAGGTGGTGCCGAACGAAAGCCCAGCCCCGGCGAGGAACAGCTTGTGATTGTTGGTGCTGCACTGCGGCCCGTAGACCACGGTGGTGTCGAAGTGCACGTCGTTGATGATCTTGTCGGCGAGGAACGTCGTGTCGAATTGGAAGTAGGTCCGCGCCAGGCCGATGCCGTTGCAGCCGGCGAAGTCACAGTTGCCGACCTTCGCCCACGCGTCGGCGTCGTTCGTGCCGTTGACGTAAGTCTGGTTCGGCTTGCCGGAGAAGACCTTCGCCCACATCGACTGGTTCCAGCCGCGCATGTCGGGGTCGATCACTACCGGGAAGCGCGTCGACGGGTCGTCCAGCATCGCGACCGAAGGATGGAGAACCAGCATCGAATCCTTGACGGACGCTCCGACCTGAGCCCTGGCTGTCTCTGGCCCGCGTGCGTCCCACATCGACGACGAGGGCGCGGCGAAGACGATCTTCCCGGACGGATCGGTCGCCTTGATCCGGCCCGCTTCGTCGCTGCTGACCGAGAGCCCAGCCGCGGAAAGCTTGAAGGAAACCGCGCGCAGTGCCGGGTTCTTGGCAGCTTCAGCGTTCTTGACCACTAGCCGCTGGTTATAGCCGTCCGCGACGGCCTGCATGACGAGGTCGACACCAGGGAAAACCTCGCGATAGGTCGCGTTCGCACCGTCGAGAACCGGAGCGGGAAGCTTGTGCGGCCAGGCCAAGGACAGCTTCTTGTCGCCCTTGCCAAGCGTCACCAGCGGGGCATCGCCACCAGCGGAGAACGACAGGTCGTTCACCGTCGCCTGTGGCCGGACCGCCCCGTCGGCAGACTTGGCGAGAGTCGCATTCACTGGCACCCAACCGTTGCCGTGCCGCACGCGCACTGGCGTGGAAGCCAGTTCGGCGGTCGACTGCCCGTCCGGCTGGGCGAAAACCCGCTTGGTCTCAGTGGTTTGGTCCGCCACCTCAACCTGCGTCCCCTGCCGCCGGGCAGCAGCGAACGCCGCGACCGCGTCGGCCGCGGAGTCCACCGGGGTGACATTCAGCTTTGACGGCGTGCTCGCGGTGACTATCCCGAGCGCGCCTGCCAGCAGGAGCACAACCAACCCGAAAACGCGCAGCTTGAACCCGCGCGCCAGTCTTCGACGCTTCACGAAAGGTGGCCCCCTCGGCCTGGTCAGCGCGCGTCCCCCGACCCGCACGACCCGAAAGTAAAGAGAAGAATCCACGACTGTAGAGAAACGGCAAAGCCGCCGTTCGGGTGACCACTTTGGCCAGAAGCTCGACAATGTCGCCAGATGTCCGTATTGCCGCAATAGCCTCGCGGTGCCGCGATCGCGCCAGCCGCCGAACGGAGCAAGCGTTGTGCCGGTTGGTCTAGACCGGATGATCAAGTTGTTATCAACTCACGGTAGCGACTGGCCACAAAGGATGGTCCGCTGAGTGGCACGGTCCGATTGTCACGCCAGTGGGACGCCTGTGCCGCAAGACTTACCGGCATCGGAAGGGTCGATTCTCGGTCGTGGCGTCACAAGGCCGGGAGGGGCGCAGGTCCGCTCGCCGTCGCCGACGCAGCAGGTCTTGTGTTCGAAACTGCTGGCGTCGACATGCCCCGTCTGTTCTCTGCCTCGAACCGAGCACCCACGGGACCGCTGCCGGGCCGCGAGCTGCTCCAGCCGAATGCGCCAACCGTCCACGCACGAGCAGCCTCGTTCAATTCCGACTGGTAGTTCGGGTGACGGCGGCAATGACGGTCGAAGCCAGGACCCAGCCCGCAAGGACGGCAATCCACACGACTATGCGCCCGACACCGACAGCGGTGTAGGACTTTTCCTGCCCGAGATCGAGTATCGGCAGAACGACGTCGAGCGCGTAAACAGCAGAGTTGAACGGAGGAGCCGATCCGGCAACGGGGTAAGGTCTCCAGACGGCGCTGCAGACGGCCACAACAATGGTCAATCCGGCTAACCAGGCCAAGGCACGAACTGGCCGATATCCGTACCCGACGGTGACATCTTGAAGAAACCCCCAAAGTTTTGGGAGGAAACGTTGCCGGCGCGTCCGATCGCGGCACTTCGCAAGCAGGACCGTGCGAGCACCGTGATCATGACCAGCTTCGCGATATTGCCGCGCGAGCTGCTCGTACGGCTGCGGTGAATCCGAGCCCTCGTCGCGCTTCAGCCACGCGACGCGTTCTTTCGCAGACAGCAGTGGGCGAAGCGTCTGGTACGTCATTCGATCTAAATTGAGGACCCTGGGCCAATATTTCTGATTGTCCACCAACGCGGTGACAACCGAGCCAGCTAGGTTGACCTGTACTAGATCGCCGGGGAGAACCTCTAGACAGAGCATTTTAAGGTGGCTGTCTGAAAGAGACAGCATGTGCTCATCGTCCACTCGATAGGCCAGCTTCACACTCCCGCCGGCGGTCGCTGAGTCGAGATCTACTGCTCCGCTGATCATCGCTCCATACCCGACAGTGATGTCGCCGGACACAACCATCTTCGGCGCACGAAGAGCCGGGCGGCCGCTGGCGGCAAGGTTAGCCCTGTCGAGTTCAAGACCAGCGCCAATGTCAGCGCTCCACAGGTTCAAACCGCCGCGAACCGTCAAACCGCGGGCGTAGAAGCCGCCTGCGACCTCGATGCTGGGTGCGCTGATCGCGTAGTCGCCTTCCTGATCTCCCACTTTCGTGCCGGTAAGCCAAAGGTCGCCGCCGACACGCGCGCCGAACAGATCAATCCCCCCGTCGATTCGGCTACTCGCGATGCGTACATCCAGCCGCGCAAGGAGGTTGGACGCACGCAACGCCGGAAAGCGTCCCGAGGAGAGGGTAGCGTTGCAGAGTTCCAGAGCAGCGCCGATCTCGGCACCCCAAAGATTGACGGTACCCAAAGCTTCCAGACGATTTGCATAGACACCGCCTGCGACGCGAATGCCCGGCGCGTCGATGGCGGGGGCTTCCTGCCTGGCCCCCTGCACACACGAACCAGTGAGCCAGAGATGACCGTCAATTCGCGCACCAAACAGGTCGATCCATCCGATACGCGTGTCCGTCAGAGCAAGGTCACGCGCAATCCGCAGAGACCGTCCATCGAACGCTGGCATCGCGCACGCGCGGAACTCCAGCAGCTTGACATCGCTGTCCCCGATCGCGACCGGCTCATCGAACGTACAGTTCTCGAACACGAGCGGGACTTCGACGTCCGCGTTCCGCAGTTCTAGCGCACCGCTGATGCGCGCGTCACACAGATGAAACAGCGGTGCTCGTCCGCGCTGCAGAGTCGCTCGGCCGAGCAGGACCCGCATGATGGTCGTCGCTGCCACTGATGCCAGACGTACCGGCTCACCCCTTTGGACATGACTCGCGATGCGTTGCTCGATCACGCGTTCAGGATTGCGGTTGCGCATAACCACGGACTATTCCGCAGAGGCACAGTCAGCGCGATCGTCCGAACGCTCGAATCGAAGCCCCTCGAAGTTCGTGCAGCTTCACGGACGGAGCCTGCGCCACCGGACTCGGGATAGGGGCTGGCGCAGCGCTTGGTGGCGCTCCTGCTTGAGGGTTCTCTCGTGCGCGCCTGAGCCCGGATCCCGGGCCGACCGTCCCCATCGCCCCAATGGGATTCACATACCAGAACGCCGGCCCATTTGCTGCTTCCATGCTTCAATCAGGGCGAGCGCCAGCCAATGACCGTAGCCTTGAGCCATCTCCTCTGCCGTCTCCCGCGCGGAATCAGTGGTTCGACGAAGGGGGTCGGCTCCGCGAGCGAGAAGGTAAGCCGTGACGTCGACATGCAATGGATTGCCCGTCTGCCCGTGACCATCGCCTTCGGCATCAATAGCGTGATGCAAGAGCGTCATTCCGTTGCATTCTTCGTTTACGTCGACCCCTTTATCCAAAAGGTCCCGAAGAGCGGGGAGGTCGCTCATCTCGACCGCGATATGCGCAGGAGTCATATATTCAACCACAAGAACACCTTATCTACCACTCGGGACAGCTAAGTCAATTACTGAAAATTCTTCATTGAACAGGTGGATCATCCGAACCAGCGGTCAACACCGGGGAACGCCGAGCACCACAACAATCTCGGCCGGTTCCGTGGTGTCGTCACCGTAGACAGCTACCGCGTTCAAGTCGCGTTCCACAGGCAATTCCAGGCGAAGCTGGCCATTCGGGTCATAGAGCAATACTGACGATCGAGTCAACTGAATAACACCACGATGCAGCAGCTCAAGCCCCTCCGGCACGACCGGCTCTTCGACACACGAGACAGCAACCACCCCGCTCGCCGACTGGCGAACGGGCACATGCAGTGAATCCTTGCCAGCGTGCACATTTTCCCGCGCGGGATCCCAACCCGAGTGGTCGTCGACGCTGTCCGGAGAAGAAATCACCAGCAGGCCGAACGAAACCGAGCTATGCCACCTCCGTAGTAGCTGTCGCCGTAGCTGGCGAAATCCGAAAAGCTAGTCACTGTCAGTATTCCTCCAGCACTATCTGACCGACGCCGAGGGAGACCGCCAGAAGCGGCTTCCCGCTCTCTCCCTCGGCCGTCGACGACTGCTACATATCCTGCTCCCAGCTGCCGCGAGTGTCGACGTTCGCGGCGTCCGCCAGTGACTCCAGTTCCGCGATCTCCTCGTCGGCGAGCGCGATGTCGTGAGCGCGGACCAACCCGTCTAGGTAAGCCGCCTTTGTGACCCCGATGATCGGGGTGGTCCCCTTGGCGATGGCCCAGGCGGTGGCGACGTCGGCGGCGGACGTGCCTCGGGTCGCGCCGATCGTTCCCATCCGGTCCGTCAGCGCCTGCAGTTGGGGCAGGATGTCGTTGTACGCGGCTCCCCGGCTGCTGCCCTCCGGCAACGGGCGGGACGGGCTGTACCTGCCGGTCAGCGCGCCTTGTTCGAGGACCATGTAGGAAAAGAACCGCACATCGTTCTCGCGGCAATGCTCCAGGATGCCCGCGCGCTCGGAACTCCGGTACAGCAGGCTGTAGTGGTTCTGAACCGCCTCCACCCGGAAACCGGCCTCGCCGAGGGTCTGATCGGCGAGAGCGATTTCCTTCAGGTTGTGGTTCGAGACGCCGACGTGCTTGATCCGGCCGCTCTCCAGCTGCGGGATCAGGAGCGGCGTCCAGCGGGCCACGTCGGCCGGGTTGTGGATCCAGTACAGATCCACATAGTCCGTGCCCAATCGGCCGAGGCTCTGCTCCAGCATGTCCGCGACGGGATCGTCGCCGTCGCCCGCGATCTGCGGGGTGAACTTCGTCGACAGCTGGTACTCGCTGCGCGCATAGCCTTTCAGCGCCTGGGCGAGGACCGTTTCCGAGCGGCCCATGCCATACACAACCGCGGTGTCCCACAGCGTGAGCCCGGTCGATTGCGCCTTCTCGACGACTTCTCGCAGGCCGGACGCGGTCAGCTGGCTGCCGAAATAGCCGTCGCCTGCCTCGCCGCTGTCTCCCCAGGCCCACGTGCCCAGCGCCACCGTCGGCGTCTTGCTCGTCATGTCCGTTGGCTCCATTCTCAGTTCCGAACGTTCGATCCCACGAGACCGCGACGGCCGCCGTCCGAGAAGGTCGCGCTTATTGGGGGTACTGCTTCAACCCCTTTCGCGCCGCGGCCCACGGCTACTGTGAACGGCATGGACCAGCAGTCCGGAAACCGCGCCGAGATCCGGCACTTCCTTTCCAGCCGGCGCGCCAAGATCACCCCGGCGCAGGCCGGGCTGCCGACCAGCGCCCGGCGGAGGGTCGCTGGGCTGCGGCGCGAGGAGGTCGCCGTCCTGGCCGGCGTGAGCACGGAGTGGTACACGCGGTTGGAGAAGGGGCACATCGGCGGCGTGTCCGAAGCCGTCCTCGAGGCAGTCGCCCGCGCCCTGCGGCTGGACGACGACGAACGCACCTACCTGTTCGACCTGGCCCGGTCATCGCGGCCAGCGAGCCGCACGCCGTCGCGTCGCCGGGACGTCGAGGTCCCGCCCCAGGTCCAGTGGCTGCTCGACTCCATGACGATGTCCTCGGCGTTCGTCCGCAACGGCCGCACGGACGTCGTCGCCAGCAATCCCCTGGCCCGAGCCCTGTACGCGCCGATGTTCGGCAGCACCACCGTTGACGAGCGCGGCCGTCCCAACCTCGCCCGCTACATCTTCCTCGACCCCAGCGCTCATTATTTCTTCGTCGACTGGGACGCCGCCTGCGACGCTACCGCCGCTCTCCTGCGCGCCGAGGCCGGACGTGAGCCCCACGACCGGGCGCTGCGCGAACTCATCGGCGAGCTGTGCACCCTCAGTCCGGAGTTCCGCCGCCTCTGGGCCGTGCACGACGTCCTGATCCGCCACGACGGCGTCAAACGGCTCCGGCATCCCGAAGCCGGCCGGTTGGAACTGACCTTCCAGTCCCTCGACCTGCCCCTGCCCGGCCGAGCCGTGCACGACCTGATCACCTACACCGCCGAGCCCGGCACCGAATCCGAAGACCGGATCAAACTCCTCGCCAGCTGGGCAGCTACACAATCCCTGGCGACAGAGCCCGAGCGCCCCTCGCCTCGGCCCGAACCTCGCTGATCCGTCGCGGTTCGCCCGGCCCGCGATTCAGGAATGTGCTGGCGCTCTGCCGTTTCCTCGCACTCCTGGCAAGGGATCCGGCCAGGCCCTTTTCCCTCGGAATCTGCTATTCATTGCGACATCCACGATTTCCGTTACGTATTTGTGCCCACCGACACAAATACGTCCTGGCGGCCGCCGGTCGCCGCGGCCGTGTCTTATTCTTTCTTCCGCTGATCAAGATCCAGAAGGACGCGGGTGCGTTTCCGTGCTCAGGCCGCGCGCCGAGGGGGCGTCGTCGGCCTCGTCGTCGCGATCATCGCGATGCTCGTAGCGATGCCCGCCCAGGCGGCCGGTCTCTGCGACCGGCATCCAGAGCTGGCGGTGTGCAAAGCCGCCGATCGGGCCAAGGCGGCGCTTGTAGCGGGCAAGGCGGTCGCCCGCACTCAACTGGGCGCCCTGGTACTCGGGCACCTGCGCCAGGGCATCGGCCAGGTCGCGGGCCACGCGCTCGACGAAGCCGCCCAGACTTTGGCCGAGGTCGGCAAGGCGATCGACGCCGGAGACATTTCCCGGGCTAGTCAGACACTCGATCAGTTCAGCGAGGATTCGCTGCAGCAATTGCGCGACACTGTCGTCGCGACAAGGATCGTGGTGAAGTCGCAGCCCGAACTAGCCGCGATCGCCAAGACGGCCATCGCGCAGTTCAACGCGCTCCCCGATCTGGACATCCACATCGACCTCGCCGCACTGGAAGCCAACAATCGCGGACTGGCCGCGACCGCGGCGGGCATCGCGCAGGCCGCGGCCCAACTGGACTACAGCGCCGCCCGGATTCGCACCGCCATGGCACAAGCCGACCGCGATTTCGCCGGGGCCAAGCGCGATCTGGCCGCGGCGAACGCGATCCTCGCCGACGCGAACAAGACCCTGGACAAGTTCACGTCCACACCGTGGATGCCGGTGGGCGGGCTGTCGCTGAAGGGCATCAAGTTCGACTTCGACGCAGCCTTCGGCCACCCGGCTCATTCCGGTTCGCTCAACCCGGACGTCGCGGCGGTCCTGTCGGCCGTGACGGACTTCGTTCCGGGGGTCGGCAGCATCAAGAGCGCGGTCGAGGCGATCGCCGGAAAGGACGCGTTCACCCAGCATGAACTCGACGGCTTCGAACGGGCCCTCTACGGCATGGCCGCCGTCCCGATCGCGGGCGGTGCCCTCAAGAAACTCGTCGCCGTCGAACGAGCGGCCAAGGTTTCCCGCGGGATCGAACTGGCGGCGAAGAACGGCGCCAAGGACTGGCGCGTTTCGTTCGACGCACTGCCTCAGGGCAAGAACAGCGGCGTGAGAACCGTGTCGAGCACGACCGAACTGCGGACGCTGTTCGACCACTGGACCGCGGGTACGCAGAAGCTTCCGTCGCGGGGTGACAAGATTCCCGACGTGTTCACACTGCAAGACGGCACGACGATCCAATGGCGTCTGACGTCCAAGACGAGCGGTGAAACAATCGACATCGCGACGGCGGACGGCAAGAGGTTGAAGGTGCATCTCGATGGATGAGCAGCCGGTGAAGGAATCGCACGAGATCGGACGGGTGGTAGCCCCGACGCTCGACGAAGGCCTCGACGACTGGGTCCCGGTCGATTCGCTGATCTGGAACGCCTTCCAGGTCGTTCCCCGGGACAGCGACCGCTTCGCCGGCTTCTTCGCCAGCGTCCTCGACTACCTGCTCCGCGAAGGACTGATGGTCGTCGGAGAGATCGGCGACACGGGGTTCGAGCCGTGGCCCGCCTCGTCCGTCGAGGACACCGTCGAACGCGTTGTCCGCGACTGCCAGGCGGTCGACTGGTCCGCCAAGCTGGGTTTGTGCTGGCTGTCGAACACTCCGGAAGGGGACCGCCGATCCCGATGGTTTTCTTCCAACTAAACCGCTTTCGGTAAATTTCCCGCGCGATCCTCCGCTCTGCGGGCTATAGCATCGTTCTGCCCACATTGTTCCGTTACATCCGAAACAGAGAGCAAGGACACGCTTGTCCAGACCATCTCTGACGCGATAAAAACAGCAGGTCACATCGAAAAATCCGCAATCCGCAGCGGGCAGGTCCGGCAAGCCGCCGACCGGAGTGACATCCACTTCGCCAGGAGAGGCCTTGACCGCGCTCGCTTCCCCCGCCGCCGTCCCCGCCGTCCGAAAGCCCCGCGCCGGGATCGTCGCGCTGGCCGCGTTCGCCGCAGTCCCCGCCATGCTGGCGTTGTGGACCGCCGTGCGCGCCCCGCGCGCCCACGTGCTGCTCGACTACTGGCACGTCCTCGCGAAAATCACCGACGACCAAGGGCATCTCCTGCCGGGCCAGGTGTTCACCTACCACCTCGACCAGCCCTTCGTCATCCCCTCGCTGCTCTTCTACGCCGACGCCGCCTGGTTCGGCGGCGACAACCGCGTCCTCACCGTCCTCACCGTCGCCCTCGTCGCCGGGATCGGCGCCTGCCTGTACTCGATGCTCCCCCGTTCCCTGTCCCCGCACCGCAAAGCCGCACTCGCCGCCGGGATCTCGTGGCTGCTGTTCTCCTCCCACCTGGCCGAGATCTGGCTGCAAGGCACCAACGGCATCAGCTGGATCCCCGCCGTCTTCTTCACCGTCCTCGCCGCCGCCCAAGCCCACCGCGGCCGCCTCTGGACTGCCACGGCCGCAGCGCTGCTGGCCAGCCTCAGCTTCGGCGCCGGACTGCCCGCGTTCTTCATCGTCGCCGCGATCTTCCTGCTCCGCCACGAAAACCGCGCCAAAACCATCGCCATGATGGTCGCCGGAGCCGTCGTCCTGGCGGGTTGGCTGCTCACCAAACCCAGCGGCACCCAATCCCTGGCCACCACCGCACTCGACCCCGACGGCCGCCTCTCCGCCGCCACCGCCGCACTGGGCAGCCTGTGGTCCGGTGATCTAGCCGTGCTCGCCGTCCTCGCCGGAGCCCTCACCGCAGCGCTCCTCACCGCCTGCGGGATCGCCGCGAAGAGCGACACACGCGCCGCGGGATGGATCGGGATCGCGGGATACGCCGTCGCGCTCGCCGTGCTCGTCGCGCTCGGCCGCACCAGCAACCTGGCTCCCGGCGGGAACATCGGGCTGATCAGTCGCTACACCATCGTCAGCGCCTTAGCGGTGAGCGCGCTCCTCGTCCTCGCGACGCTCGTCCGTCCACAATGGCCTTTTACCGCGGTCGTCATCGGCATCTGCGCCATCTCCCTGACCACCCACGCCATCGGCGGCACCAAAGCCGACCTCACCCGCCGCGGCTACGCCCCGCTCGCCCTCGCCCCCACCGCCATGCGCACCGAAGCCGCCGACGTCCTCGACCAACTCCACATCCAACGCCAAGTCATCCCCGCCGCGAAAGCGCTCGGCACCTACCCCTTCAACCAGAGCTTCACCCTCGGCTGCCACGGACCCGAACTCGGCACCACCATCAACCCCAACACCGCCACCGACCTCCCCACCGCTCACGGAGCCGTCACATCCACCGGCGACGCCCTCATCACCGGATGGACCGACCTCCACCCAGACTGCGTCCTCGTCACCGACCCCACCGGAACCGTCACCGGCGGCGGCATCACCGGACTCCCCTCCCCCGCACCGGGAATCCCCGACGGCAACGCCTGGCAAGCGACCGCGCGTCCCGGAGCCGGGCCCCTCACCGTCTACGCCGTACTCGGCGGCCGCTTCTACCGCCTGCACGAATCCCCCGCTGCCGCGAACTGAGCAGCCCACCAGTTTCAGTTGGCAGGGCGTCGCCCGCGCCCTGCACACGTTTCGGCCAACGATGGCCAGTGTCTGCCTCACGGTCGGCCCTGAGACTCTGCAGGTGCTGCAGTTGACCGTGGACATCGCCTGATGCCCCGCCAGCTCTCACACCATCAACCGTGAGCGCTGGCTCATCAACGCGCCTGCGCGACGTCCCGCGCTTGCTGATTCCGTCGAGCGCGCACCAGTGCCTGCTCGACTACCACCGCGACATCCAAGCGCACCACGCCGAACCCGGCGAACACGACCTGCCGCAGCCCGGGCTTCAGGCGCTGGCAAACCGTCATCCGTTCTCCGACGGCCACGGTTCGCCACCAGGCGTCAACACCCTGAGGCAACGCAACGGCCGGTGAGCCCGCAGCGCGAACTCGACAGCCTCTTCAACCGATTCTCCCAGTTCCCAAATCCACCCCAAGCCAGTCGCGACGACGTGCCCCGACTCGCCGACGAAGACGCTCGACGAACTCAACCACTCACCGAGTGGATACCACACGTCGCCAAGCTCTCGGCTGAGTTCCTCAGCAAGAGCAAAATGCCCGAAGCCCGCGAGAACAGGGTCAACGTTCAACGGCTCGTCGTTGCTGAAGTTCGGCCCCTCCACATTGATCGGGCCGAGCATCAGACCGCCGAATGAACGGAGAGCTTCGGCGGCGACACCGCTCACGCGGTATCCCTCCGGCGCGAGCGCTGTCACCCATGAAGAAATATCGACGTCGCGGCTGGGAGTCCAGCCTGAAGCGCGCAGTTCTTCAAGCACCTCGGGGGAAAACACCTTGCGCATCCTCACCTATTCCGATCCGATTCCGAGCCCGTCGAGCAACCGCCGGCATCTTCCGCAGGGATAGGCGGGCATGCCCTGCTCCGCAGCCCGGGGAGACCGTGGATTTCGAACGTTGACTGTACGCATGTCTCCACCGGAAATCGCGTCCGGACCCTCTGCGGCGTATGCCTGGATAAGGCAGCCGACCTCAGCGCAGCCGCCGTGATGTCCAGCCGAAGAAGCGGCATCCTGCAGTTCGGGCATTTCTTTCAAATCGCCATTCGTACCGTGCCGGTTCGTGCTGTAGTACCGCTGTCCCGAAGGCGAGGTGTACTCCGATGCGAACTTTGTGCCCGGCACCTCCCGTTGGCTGGCGGCGTAGGACGCTAGAGCATCACCGCAGTTGTGGACCAGAACCGGGGTGTCGCCAGCGTAGACATAGTACGCGTGCAGCTCATCGATCGTGAGGTCATACGTAACCTCCGTCGAGTGGTACGGCGTCACCTCCTCGACAGTCGCCTCGCCGCCGTCGGCGGTCTGCAGGCGGTCGCCCGCATGCAGATCGACAGCCTCGACGAACGCGCCGCGTGTGACGTCGTAGAACGGGTGGTGATACGTAGTCGTCAGCGTCGCCGGTGCCGCTGACGCCGGGACGCCGCCGCCGGTCACTACCGCTGCGGCTACCGCGAGGCCTGCTGCCACCCGGCCCACCGCGCGGCGGATTCGGCTCGGTTTCACTTTCAGGTCCACGAAATCGTGGTCCGTCTCCGTCACGATCACCCGGTCGATCGGGTGCGTTTCCAAGCCTGCCTTGCCCGGCTTCGAGTTCGCGACCCGATCCCCGGCTTTCAGCGACGAAATCGGCTTGCTCGAACCGTCCGCCAGCAACACCTTCGTCCCGGCCAGGAAGCTGTGGCACTCTTCCGGCGTACCCTCGGAACTCCGTCCACGAGCCCGCAGACCGCCTGCCGCGCCGAATGCCGCGCCGCCCGCTCCGCCGGCCAGTGCGCCGGATCCGGCGGCCGCGAGCGCACCGCTCACCGAACAGTTCCGGCCGCAGTTCAAGCCGTAACCGGCCAACGCCGTGACACCGCCGCTGACTGCTCCGGAACCCGCGCCCACCAAACCCTGCGTCGCGACCTCTGGCAGGACGCCGTCCAGTGCCTCCGACACCAGCTTGCCGCCCAGCGGGCCCGCCAATCCGGCGCCCAGAGCACCGCCCAGTGCGCCTAGACCGACTGCTTCCACCGCACCGCCGACCGAACAGTTGTGCGCTTTCGAGCAGTCCATTCCGTACGACACCGCGCCGCCGACGGCGCCACCGATGGCCGCGCAGCCGACCGCGCCGATGCCTAAGGTCGCCGCCGTGCACGCCGCGCCGACCACGACGCCCGCTGCGATGCCCGCGATCGTCGACGCGTGGTCCTTGACGAACGTGGCTACGTGCGAGGCCGCTGATGCTGCCGCATGGCCTACTGCCACCGCAGCTGTCGCGACCGCATGGCCGACCGTTTTCGCTGCCGACACCGCGGCGTGCGCTACTGCTCTCGCCGCGTGGGCAACCGCGTGTGCCGCGGTCTTCACGACTTTCGCGACTGCGTGATAGGCGGTTTTCACCACGTGCACCGCCGCGCGGTACACCTTTCGCACGACCCGCACCACGTGGTGGTAGACGGTCCGCACCACCCGCGCCGCGGCGTGGTAGACGTCGCGCACGGCGTGGTAGGTCGCCACCGCCGCGTGCACGACCGGCTGCACCACGTACGTGTTCACGAAGTGCGCGACCGGCTGGACAACGTTGTGGTACACGAACGACGCGGCCGGTTTGACGATGGTGTTGTTGAACCAGTCGAACAGCCCGTGCCCGGACGGGTCCGTGCCGGTCATCGGGTTGTCGTCGACGTAGGCGAACTTGTTCGCCTCCATCGGGTTCGGCACCGGGTTGTTGGACACCGTGTCCCGGTTCATGAACTGCCCGACCGCCGGGTTGTACCAGCGGGCCGCCATGTTCACGTTGCCGGTCGAGCGGTCGGTCCAGCCCGACTGGTATCCCAGCTGTCCCTTCGGGTTCTGGGACGCCAGCACGTTGCCGAACGGGTCGTACGACGTCGAACCGTCCAGTGTGGACCCGTTCGCCGTGAACGTCCCGACGACGTCGGTGTGCTGGTCGACGAACGCGAACGCCCCGGCGCCGCCGGCAGCGACACCGACGAGGCCGCCGCCAGGATCGCGGCTGTAGGTCGACGTGCCGTCCGACGCGATCGTGTTGCCCAGTCCCGAGAAGGAGAACGTCGCTGCCGTCGCGCCCGTGTCGCTGGTCGTGTCGGTCAGGTTCCGGGCCAGCGCGTCGTAGCCGAAGGACTGCGTCCCCTGCTCGGTCATCTGGCCGAACGCGTCCGAACGCGACATCAGGGTACCGGTCGACGAGGCGCGTTCCTGCAGCGTTCCCCTTGCGCTGTAACGATAAGTGTTCGAACCGTCGGACGTCAGCTCGTCCCGCTCGTTGTAGGTGTAGGTCGACGAGCCGACCTTCGTGCGGTTGCCCGCGGCGTCGTAGCCGTACTCGACCGTGCTCGTGCCGTTGTTCCAGGACGCGAGCCGGTTGGCCAGGTCGTAGGTGTAGGTGTTGGCTGCCGATCCCGCGAAGCCCGCGGTCGTTTTCGAGGTGAGGTTGTCGTCGGCGTCGTATCCGTAGGCCACCGAAGCGATCGCCGCTCCGCCGGCCGTTTTGAGCGCGTCGCCGGTCAGCCGGTGCAGGCCGTCGTAGCTGTAGGTCCGGGTGTTCCCGGTGCCGTACTTGACTCCGCTGACCTGGTTGAGGGCGTTGTAGCTCAACGTCTGGCTGCCGCCGGTGACCGCGTCGGCGATGCTCGAAAGCCGGTCGGCACTGTCATAGCCGTACGACGTCGTGCCCGCCGCGTCCGTGCGGGCGCTCATCAGTCCGTCGGCGGTGTAGGCGAACGACGACGACCCTGCCGAGCCGTTCGCGGTGAGCAGCGCGCCGCGGTCGTTGTAGGTGAAGGTTTCGCTGGTGGCCGCCTGGTGGTCCGCGTGGCCCGCGGTGCCGGCTTCGGTGGTGGCCGCCGAGGTCATCCGCCCGGCCGGGTCGTACCCGAAGGTCCGGGTCGCGGTGGCGGCGTCGGCTCCGCTGCCGGATTGGCTGACGAGGTTGCCGTCGTCGTCGTAGCCGGCCGACACGCTCACCCCGCCCGGCTGGGTCTGCTGGACCTGGCGGCCCGCCGCGTCGTAGACCGCGGTGAAGGTCCGGTCGGCGTCGGCGGTGTAGATCGCCGTGGTCGGTTCCAGCTGGGCTTCCGGGAGGTTCCACGAGTTGTAACGGGTGACGGTCGCGTTGCCGCGGCCGTCGGTGAACCTGGTCCGGTTGCCCGCCGCGTCGTAGCCGAACGCGGTGGTGATCGACGACGTCGCCGACACCGGCTGGATCTCGCTGGCCAGCCGGTTCGCCGCGTCGTAGGTGAACGTCCGCGCCGTGCCTCGTCCGTCCACACTGGACGTCATGCGGCCGCCCGCGTCGTAGGCCGCCGACGTCTGCTGCAGCACCGCGCCGGTCGCGTCCTTGCGGGTCACCTGGACCGGACGGCTTGACTGGTCGTAGGCCGTCGACGTCGACGTGCCGTCGGCGGCGGTGACCGACGCCTTCTCGCCCAAGTAGCTGTAGCCGTAGCGGGTGGTGTTCCCGGCGGCGTCGGTGACGGAGGTCGTTTCGCCGAGAGCGTTGTAGCCGTAGGACGTCACCGCGCCCGCCGGCGTCTTGGTCGACGCGAGGTTCGCTCCGCCCGGGTTGGTGTCGGAGGCGGTGTACGAGTTCGTCGTCGTGGCGGTCAACGTGCTCGGGTAGCGCTCGAACACGGTCGCCGTCAACGGCCGGGACAAGAAGTCGTACGTCGCCTCGGTCCGGGCGCCGTTCGCGTCGGTGCTCGAGAGCCGGTCGCCGTTGGTGTCGAAGGTCGACACGGTCTTCGCACCGGACGGTTTCGTCACCTGGACGACGTTGCCGAGCTGGTCGTAGTCCGCCTTCGTGACGTGTCCGAGCGGGTCCTTGTCGGCGACGGCCTGCCCGAGTTTGTCAAAGGTGCGCACGGTGGTCGCCGTGATCGGCGCGCCGCCGCCGGGCGGGGTGTAGTTCGGGTTGGTGACCGAGACAGGATGGCCCGCCGCGTCGTAGACGGTGGTGACCTGGTTGCCGTTGGGGTCGACGGCTTCGACCGGCTCGCCAAAGGTGTTGTAGCCGGTGGTCGTGACGGGATGCACTGCGGCGGGTGCTCCACCGTTGGTCTCCGCGTTGACCGTCGGTGCCGTGGTGACGGCGGGCTTTCCGGCCTCGTCGTAGGCGTAGGAAGTGGTGCTTCCGTTGGCGTCGGTCATCGAGGTCGGCAGACCGCGCTGGTCGACCGTCCACGTGGTGGTTTCAGCCGGCGACGACGCGACGGTCCCGCCGCTGTGCCCGCCGCTGTAGACGGTCGAGACCTCGGCCGCCGAGAGCGCCCGGGAATAAGCCTGGACCCCGCTGACCTGGCCGGTCGCGTAGTTGCCGTTGGCGCCGTTGTACCAGCCGTGGCCGATCACCAGCGGGCCGTTGGCCGCGAGCGGGGTCGGGTCGGTGGCGCTGCCCGCCGCCGCCCCGTTGACGTAAAGCGTCATCGCGCCGGTGCCGGAGTCGTAGACGCCGGTGAGCTGAGTCCACACGCCGGCCTGCGCGTCGGCGGCCGACTCGGCTCGGTAGAGCGTGGCGTTCGACGCGTCCGTGCCGAACCGCGAGAAGGACCACTTGTGCGTGCTCGAGTCGTATTCGAGGTAAAGGCCGCTCATCACGGTGGCCTTCTGGACCACGTACGTCTGGAACCCCGCGCCGAACGCCGCCGGCTTGACCCACGCGGACACGGTGTAGCTCGCCGCGGTGTTCAGCACCGGGCCGCCGGTGGCGATCTGGGAGGCGGTGCCGTCGAGGTTCGCGGCGTCGCCGGACCACGTGACCGCTGTGGCGGTGGCGGGGTTGCCGCTCCCGGAGGAGTCGGTGACCGCCGTGCCGGAGGTCTGGTTCAGCTTCCACCAGCCGACCGGGTGCCCGGTGCCGTCCGAGGAGATCGAACGCGAGGTGAGCACGCCCATCGGGTCGTAAGCCGTGCTGACGGTGCGGCTGCGGCCCGACGGGTCGGACTGCATGCTCGTCGCGACCTTGTCGTCCGGGGTGTAGGAGACCGACGTCGTGCGCGCGGCCCCGCCCGGATCGTCCACGGTCCGCTCGACGCGCCCGGCAGCGTCCACTGTGGACGACGAGGTGTTCGCGCCGTTGCCGGTGACCTTGCCGACCAGATCGCCCGCCGCGTCATAGGTATTGGACTCGGCGACGAACGACTGCTGCCCGCTCGGGTCCTTGCGCGTGACCGTCGCGGTGAGCCCGTTGTCGGTGTAGGTGTAGGCGGTGACGTTGCCCATCGAGTCCGTTTCCGACGCCAGCCGCCCGGCCGGGTCGTAGGCGTTGGACTTCTGGGTCAGGAACGTCGCCGGCTTGGGGTCGACGGGGCTGCCGGTGTACCAGACGCCCTGGAACAGCAGGCGGCCTTCGCCGTCGTAGGCCCAGTCGGTTTCGGTGCCGTTGGCGTCGGTTTCGCTCTTCTTGTTGCCGTAGGCGTCGTAGGTGAAGGTGGTGACGGCGCCGTTCGCATCCGTCGTGGACTCGACCTGGTCCTTGTCGTTGTAGGTCGAACTGGTGGTCCGGGCCGAGTCGCCGCCGCTGCCGTCGGCGACCGTCTGGGACACGAGGCTGCCGTCGGCGTTGTAGACGCTCGAGGTGACGGCGGTGTGCACCGCGCCGGTCACCCGGTCCGTCACCGCCGGGTCGGTCTGCGAGACGACTTGGTCGTTCCCGTCGTAGGTGTAGGACGTGGCCAGCCCTGCCGGGAAGCTGTCGGAGACCGCTGTCTTCGTCAGCATCCGGCCGAGCGCGTCGTAGGTGAAGCGGGTTACCAGGCCGTCGGCATTGGTCGTGCTCGCGACGTCCCCGTTGTGCAGGTACGCGATTTGGTTGACCGCGCCGCCGGGAGAGACGGTTTTCACCGGCAGGCCCGCGGGCACAGCGCCGGAATCGGCCGCGGGGAAAGCGGCGGTGCCGTCACTGTAGGTGATCTTGGTGGTGCGCCCGTTCGGGAATCCCGGCACCGGCGGCGTGGTGACCGTGGTGCGATTGCCCGCCGTGTCATAACCGAATGTCGTCAGATACGCGGGATCGCTCGCGTTCGCCGACCGCGGGTCCCGCGAAGTCAGCATCAGGTCGTTGCGCGCGTCGGCTGTGGTCAGCTGCGCGGTGGTGTCGTCGGGGAAGTAGGTCGAGTACGACGTCGAGCACTTCTCCGCGGCCTGGTTCTGGCACGTGGTCTGCGATACGACGTTGCCGCGCACGTCGTGGCCGACGGTGACGACGTTGCCGTTCGGGTCCGTGGTCGTGTGCAGGAAGCCCGACGTGTCGTAGCCGTAACTGGTGCGCTTGCCCCCGGTGTCGGTCTCGGAAACCTTGTGGTTGCCCGCGCCCGGGTCGTACTGCTGCACCGCGGTCTTGCCGCCGGGGTCGGTGATCGTCGCCGTCGTGATCGGCGCGAGCCCCTGGGAGTTGCCCGCGGCGAGGAAGTGCTGGGCGACTTCGGACGCGGACAGCGCCGACCGGTAGTAGGCGACCTCGCCGATCGAACCGGCGAAGTAGTTCCAAGTGGTCCCGGACGGCGCGGCGGGCCAGCCGTTGCTGTTGAAGACACCGGCCCCGACGAAGTTCAGCGGGTCGTAGTTGCCGATCTGGCCGGACAACGTGCCGGCCTGCTGGCCGTCGAGATAGAGGACCTGGGCGGTGTTCGCTCCGGTCAGCACGACGTGATGCCACTTGCCGTCATTGACCTTGGCGGCCGACGCCATGCCTGCCACGGTGGTGTCCCAGAAGTGGCCGTGCAGTTTCCCGTCGGTCCCGACGTACAGCACCGGCATGGCGCCGCCGGACGGGTTCGCCGCGCCGAGCGCGGAGCCGCCGGTCGAGAAAAGCGCTCCGGCGGCGGTGGACGTCGTCGAGAACCACATCTCGACCGACGAGGTGCTCGACGCGCTCACCAGGTGATCCGGCAACGTGACCCCGCCGACGGCGCCGGGGAACTTCGCCGCGGTCGAGTCGGTGAACCGGCCGGGGACACCGAGCGTCGCGTTGGTGTAGGCGGAAGGGCGGTAGTTGACCTCGCCTGCGGGCGAGGCGGTGCCCGGCGCGTCCGCCAATCGCTGGTACAGCTCGGGATTCGAGCCGAGGACAGCGCCGCGGTAGACCTGGCTCGAACCGGTCGCGGTCAGCGGCGCGTACTTCCACGTCCCGCCGTTTTCGTCGCCGATCTGAGTGACCGCCTGGGAAACCGGGTCGTAGGAGACGGTCGTGTGCACCGCCCCGCTGGGCCGGGTGATCGACGTGAGCAGGCTTTCCTGCTGTGTGCCCGCTTGGTAGAGCGGCAGCTCCCGGGTGCCGGGAACGGACTTGTCCCAGATGCCGACGTCGGCGATCTGGCCGTTGAAGAACGTGGCCGTGCCCGGCTGCCCGGTGTGGGACTGGTCGGGCCAGGCGTTGCCGAGGAACCCGGCGCCGATGTAGCGGTTCTGCGGGCCCATCGGCATGATCGCGCCGATCGAGGAGCCGACGAACTGGCCGTCGAGGTACATGCCCTGGCTGGTCGAGGAATGCGTGAAAACGACGTGGTGCCAGGCGTTGTCGTTGACCGGATTGGCCGTGGTGATCGTCTTGGTCGTGTCGCCGGTCCAGTACTCGCCGACCAGCTTGCCGTCATTGCCGACGTAAAGCGCGGGGGTGTACTGCGAGGCCGGGCTCGTGGTCTCGCTCAACGGCATGGTGCTGTAGGAGAACAGGACGCCGTTGGCCGCCGCGGTCTTGAACCACATCGAAACCGACATCGTGTTCGGGGCGGCCGCGTCCGCGCGCGGAAGCTGCAGGTACGACGACGTGCCGTTGAACCCGGCGGAGGTCGCGGCGGATCCGGCGAGCGGACCCGGCTGTCCGAGCGCGACGTCGTGATAGGTCGCGGCGTCGGTGCCTTCGTTGGTCAGGACCGCGCTCGCCGCGGTGGTGCCGGTTGTCTCGGCCAGCGGCCAGAACGAATGCGGCCCGAGATCGAGCACGCCGGTGCGGTACGGCGAGCCCGCGGTGTAGCCGTACCGGGTGCAGCCGGTCGTCGTGCCCGGCGGGCAGACGCTGGCGAGCTGGTCGCCGGTGTAGTTGTAGGTCCAGGTGAGCGGTGCGCCCGCGGTCAGGTCGTCGGTCGAGACCGAGGCCACGTGCGGGCTCGTCGCACCGGTCGGCGTGGTCCAGTTCAGGTGCAGCGCACGGCCGGAAACCGCGGATGTCAGCGCCGTGACCTGGCCGCCCGACACCGTCAGGTTCACGGTGCGGCCGCTCGCGTCCGCGATGGACGAAAGCCGGTAGGCGCCGGAGCCGAGGGACTGCGTGAAGGTGTAGACGGTGTCGTTCTTGTCCGTGAGGCTGTACCCGCCGGTGATCGCCTTGAACGTGGCGAATCGCCCAGCCGGCGGGGAAAACGTGCCGTCGGCGTTCTTGCCGTATCCGACCTCGGAGCCGTCGGGATAGGTCACGAGGACGCTCACGACCGCGCCGGATCCGTCGAAGTCGTACTGCTCGGCCGCGCGCGCGTCGAACACGCTCGACCAGCCCGCGCCGAACGCGCCGGTCGACCGCGGGTCGCGGGAGTTGTAGTCGCGCACCACCGACAGCGCCGGGCCGACGGTGCGCACCTCGGCGTCGGTCGCCGAGGTCGTGTAGTTGCCGATGCTCGGCTCGACTCCGTGCACCCCGGTGTTCTGCGACAGCGACGACGTCACCAGCGGCTGGTCCACCTGGACGGTGAGCGGGTTCCACGGCGGGTCGGCCGAATAGGACGCTCCGTCGTAGGCCTGGACCGCCCAGTAGTAGGTCTGGTTGTACTTCAGCTTCCCGGCGGGCACGCGCCAGGTGCCCTCGTTGACCAGCCCGGAATCGGCGATCGTCGCGCCCGCGGAGTCGGCCACCTGGTAGCGGTACTTCAGCGCGCCGGGGCCGGCGTCGATGTCGTGGGCGGTGGCGAACAGGAACGGCACGAGGCTGGTCGTCGTCCCGCCGGATCCCGGGTAGGCCGAGTCGACGACCGGAGGCACGTTCCCGCTCGTCGTCAGCGACAGCACCGGCTGGTAGCCGGCGTTCATCAGCCACGAGTCGAACTGCTTCCAGTGTGACGCGTCATTGGTCGCCGCGTAGACCGCGAGGCCGTTGTCCGCGACGGATCCGTTGGCCCAGCCGGTGAAAGTCGCCGTGGACAACGGCACGCTGACCCAGTCGCCCTTCGTCCGGTCGGCCGCGCGGTTGGCGCACGCGGTGGGCACCGACGGAGTGGCGTTGCCGATGCTCGCGCCGTAGGAAGGCCCGGGGTAGGCGGTCACGGTCGAGGGCGTCCACGCCTGCGTCACCGGCGCGACGTCGAAGCGCGTGGGGGTGCACGTCGAAGCCCACGTGTCGAACAGCTTCAGCGTCGCCGCGCTGACCGTGACCTGCGACCCGTCAAGGTCTTTCGGGAACTGCAGGAACGTGTTCGCCGAATCGGGGCCGGAGTTGTACGACCCGATCTTGACGACCTTCTCCATCGAGTGGTCGCCGGGCGCGCCGATCTCGGCATAGGTCGACGCCGGTGCGTCGGTGAAGGTCGGGTCGACTGTCACCGGGAACACCCGCGCCGGGTCGGCCAGCCACTTCGGGTCCAGCGTGACCTTCAGCGCGGGCTTGCCCGCGGCGGTCGTCAGCTCGTAGCCGACGGCATACGTCGTGGCGGGAACCCCGGAGACCGGGTCGACATGCGAGTCGAAGGCGTACCCGCGCGGAATCCGCTGCCGCATCGCCCCTGCGCCGTCGAGCAGGCTGACGGACCCGTCGGACTCCAGGCGCGGGGTCAACCCGTTGAGCGTCAACGGAAACAGCCACGTGTTCGGCACGCTCGCCGAGTGCAGGACCAGCGATTCCTTCAGCCCGGTGGCGGTGGGCTCGAGCGCGAGGTCGGTGCCGGGCAACGCGTCCGGGTAGGTCGCGGCGCGGCCGTCCACGCGCGGCGGCACGGAACGGGCGCCGTCGAGACCGTAGGAGACCGCGTGCCCGGAGTCGACGGCCAGCTTCGCCAGCGCCGGATCCGCCGCGTTGCCGGCGAAATCGACCGACAACGAGTTCGCGGTTTCGTGCCAGCGGCCGTCCTGGTCGCCGTGTACCGACGTGTCGATCGGCTTCCATCCCCAGGCGCCGTCGGCGAAGTTGACCGGACCGCGCGTGTAGTCCCGGGTGACCGAGCCGTCCGCGTTGAGGAAGTAGTTCATCGTGGCGCTCGACTTCAGCGCGTCGCGCCGGCTCGTCGCCGCGTCGAACCCGCGGGTGGCGACGCCGCTCGGTCCCGGATTCACCTTCCGGGCGTGGCCGCGATTCTCTGGCAGCTCACCGGGTCCGGTGTCGGGAACGTCGCCCGTGCCGCCGCTCGCGCGGGTCGACGCGGTGCTCGCGTCGTGCGACTTGCCTTCGGCCGTGCCGCCCGCTTGCCGGGGCGTCGCGCCCCAGTGCGGGGAAGACTCCGAAGAACCGGAGAACAGCGAACCGAGCCACGAGCCCAGTTCGGTGACCGGGCGCTGCCCCGCGGCCAGCTGGGCCGCGTCTGCCTGTCCGGTGCCCAGAGAAAGCCCGAGGCCCAGAAGTATTGCGGCAGCACAAGATCTCGTGACGCCTCGACGCACTGGTTCCCCCTCGATGATGGCCATCCCCGCGAACGGCGAGAAAGTTCACCACAGGGGCGACTGTCCAGAAAAGACTCCTAAACGACTAATCCTCGCGATGCACGACACAGAAGAAATCGGACAAATAATCCGTAAATCGGATGAACGGGTACTAATTCCTCAGCGCCCGGCCGCGCGGGCCGCTGCCCGCACGGTTTCGGCGACGTCCCCGCGCACGTGATCAGTCACCCGCACAGCGGAAACGTTGGGGCCTTCGCGACCGGTGCCGCCGACCGCGACGAAGCGAATGGCGGGGTGCGCGGCGGCCTGCGCGAGCGCCGCCGACGTGCCCGGCTCCCCCGCCGTCAGGATGACGTCGCATCGCCGCTGCGCCAGGGAATTCAGGTATGGCAGGTAATTCGCTTCAGTCGCCGGTCCGGACGCGGCGAGGTAGGAGACCTTGATCCGGGTGTCGCCGGACGCGTCCTGCAAGCCGGCCCAGACCGCACCGGCGCCGGGGCTAGCGAGACCTTGCCCCCCGGTCAGCAGGCAGGCCGAGAAGTCCGCGTACACCCGCGCCCGAGCGGGCGGCAGGCCCGAATCGTCTCCCGAGGGCCACCACACCGCCGCGGCCACCGCACCGGCGACGACAATTCCCGCCGCCGCGGCCACAACCCAACGCCGCACAAGACCCCCTCGTTTCCGCGGCCGTCGCCGGACGCACTCGCGGTAGTGTGCCCCACCGCTTCGGGGACAGTACGGTGCCGCCCGGCCGCGGCAAAGCCGAGGGGAAATTGCCCAACCACACCGTTCGCTCCACGACAGTTCCCCACGAGGGACAGGTCGTGCGGGCGGCCGGACCAGTCCGGGCACTGGTATTCCGTGTTCCGGATCCGGCCGCGGCGCACGGTGCCGCGTCGTTTCCCACTCTCCGAATTTTCTTCGCATCACCGGTAACGCTTCCCGGCCCCCGGCGATAGCGGTGTGGACAGATACCGGGTGGAGGTTTGCGGTGAGATGGTTTCGTAGTGCGGTGAGCGCGGGTGCGGTCACCGTCTTGCTCACGTGCGGGTTGGCCGGGACACCGGCCGTCGCGTCAGGAAGTCCGGCGGCCCCGAGTACGCCGAAGGCAAGTGCGCCAGCGCATCCGGGTTCTGACTACCTGGGGTCCACGATCGGCAAAGACCCTGCCGCGACGCCGAAAGCAGCCCCGCGCACGGCCATGGCGGCGGGGGTGACGACGCCGGGCATGGACGTGTCGCACTACCAGGGCACTGTGGACTGGGGCGCGGCCGCGGGCAACGGCGCGAAGTTCGCGTACATGAAGGCCACCGAAAGCACGACCTACATCGACCCGCAGTTCGTGACCAACTACGCCGGTTCCGCGAACGCCGGGATCCTGCGCGGCGCCTACCACTTCGGCCTGCCCGACACCTCGACCGGCGCGGCGCAGGCGCAGTTCTTCCTCAGCCACGGCGGCGGCTGGGTCGCCGACGGCAAGACCCTCCCGCCCGTGCTCGACATCGAGTACAACCCCTACAGCACCGCGGACTGGACCGGCTGGTGCTACAACATGACCCCGGCCCAGATCACCGCCTGGATCACCGACTTCACCACCACGATCCACGACCGCACGAACCGGTGGCCGGTCATCTACACCACCAACGGCTGGTGGAACCACTGCACCGGCAACAACCCCGGCTTCGCCAACGATCCACTGTGGATCGCCGCCACCATCACGATGCCCGCCAGCTGGACCGACTACACCTTCGCCCAGACCGCGACGTCGGGCACCTTCCCCGGCGACCAAGACGTCTTCAACGGCAGCCTCACCGACCTCCAGACCCTCGCCACCGGCACCGAACCCGACAAGATCACCGAGCACTACAACGCACTCGGCGGCTCGACGTCCTACCTCGGCACCCCGACCGGCAACCGGTACCCGGCCGGCGGCGGCTGGGCGCAGAACTACCAGTACGGCGTCATCGGCTACAACCCGCCCACCGGCGCCTACGCCGTCCACGGCGCGATCGCCCAGCACTACCAGGAACTCGGCGGCCCCAACGGCTTCCTCGGCCTGCCCACCACCGACGAAACCCTCACCCCCGACAGCAGCGGCAGCTACAACCACTTCACCAACTCGGGCTCGATCTACTGGACCTCGACCACCGGCGCGCGATCGCTCCACGGAGCCATCCGGGACAAATGGGCCGCGCTGGGCTGGGAACGCGGACTGGGCTACCCCACCACCGACGAGACCGGCACGCCGGACGGAACCGGCCGCTACAACCACTTCACCAACACCGCCTCGGTCTACTGGACCTCCGCCACCGGCGCCCAGTCCATCCGCGGCCCCATCCGGGACAAATGGGCCGCGCTGGGCTGGGAACGCGGGCTCGGCTATCCCACCACCGACCAGGGCACCACACCCGACGGAATCGGCCGCTACAACCACTTCAACGGCGCCCAAGGCTCATCCATCTACTGGACCCCGGCCACCGGCGCGCAATCGATCCACGGAGCCATCCGGCAAAAGTGGGCCGACCTCGGCTGGGAGAAGGGCCGCCTCGGCTACCCGACCAGCGACGAATTCGCCGTCACCGGCGGCCGCCGCAACACCTTCCAGCACGGGACCATCACCTGGATCAGCGCCGACTCGACCACCCAGGTCGCCTACAGCTGACCAGAAACGGCGAGTCCGGCTCGCGCCGGGCTTGCTCCGAGCAGTCAACGGCACCAGCTGAGAACGGCGGCCCGCAGGCAATCCGCGGGCCGCCGTTCTCAGCTGAACGAGCCGGATTCGCGATGCGGCGGACGGTGACCCGCCCACCGGATCCCGTTAGCAACAAGGATCCGGCAAACCTCAGCCGTTGCCATTTCCCGAATCCCCGCCGAACTTGGTCCAGACCTTGCTGGCCGCGCCAGCAACCGTTTCCCCGACTTCGGTGAACACCTTCGTCAGCGGATCCGCCGAGGCGTTCCAGGAATCCTTGTACGACTTGGCCGCGGACTTCAGGTCGTCCTTCCAGTCCGTCGTCGGCGCGTCGTCGTCGCGGCGAGGGTACTCGCCCGACAGGATCGCCCGGTACTGCTCCGACGCGGCCCATTTCTGCAGCTGTGTCGCCCGGACCACGGCGAACGGGTGGGTCTCGGTCTCGACGTTCTTCAGCTTCAGCAAGCTGTCCCGGATGTCTTCGACCGACTCGTATTCCGCTCCCTGCTGAAGGAAAGACGGAATGTCGATGCGGGACGGGTCGACCCCGCCGGCGAGCTGGATCTGCGCGCGCAACGCCGCGGCCGGGTCCTGGCCGCAGAGCAGTCCCGCACGGTCGCACGACAGTTCTGCCTTGCGGTACCACTCGCTCAGCGCCGCGATGATCGCCCGGATGCCGAGTGCGCTCACCGGCGTCCAGGACATCGACAGCTGGAGGCTGATCAGGCGCACCATGATCGTGCGGTAGACCGCGTGCCCGGACAGCACGTGCCCCATCTCGTGCCCGATGGCGAACCTCAGCGATTCGTGGCTCATCTGGTCGACGAGCGCGGTGCTGATCCGGATGAACGGCTCGTCCATGCCCAGCGCGGACGCCTGCAGCCGCGGATCCTGGTAGACGAACAGATTCGGCACGGCGGGGAGATCCAGCGTCTCGGCGCATTCGTGGCGCAGCCGGTCGAGTTCCGGATACTGCCGCGGCCCGACGCGGATTGACGACGCCAGCGCCATCAGCCGTTCGCCGCGTTCGTTGTAGAAACCGGAAACGGCGCGGATCACCTGAGCGAATCCGGGCACCGCGCGCAGCGTGGCGAGCGCGCCGCGATCCACCGGATGTTCGTAAGCCCGCGGGCTGATTCCCGGAAAACGGACGGCGGCCCGGCGCGCGGGTTCGATTTCGTCAGTCATTGCTCCCCCATGAAGTCGCTGACCGCAGCCTACTCAATGCCGATCATTCCGCGACTGTGAGGTACGGCGATTCCTGTTGCCCGTCCACGGAAACTCGGCTCCCTGGCAAGGACACTGTTGTTCAGACCACTATCCGAGCACGGTGCGTGCCACTGTGAACACGGCAGGCTGTCGCATGGGGTGGGGCGGATGGGCCGAACGGAGCATTCTTTTGCCGGAGTCTTCGCGTGCGGGGAATTCGGGTACGCGATTTCGACGGTTGCGGACCGGCGCAAGCCAGACCGGGCGATATTGCCGCAGCCAGCCTGGAAGGGGTGGTGACCGTGGGCCGCCCGGACCCGCGGTGTCACCGCTTATGTCCTGGTTGTCGTCTTGCTGGCAGTAGCAGTGGTCACGGTCACCGGTGCCCGGGCTTCGGTTAACGGGTGGGAGTGGACTTGGCTCGGCGCGCTCACCGCGGCCTCGACCGTGCATCTCGAAGGGCGCGGGCCGTGGGCCGCGCAGTCCTTCATCGGAAGGTCTTTCCGCCGCGACCGGCATCCTCGCCGTCGTCGCGGCTTGGCGGGACGAGGTCGCTGAACGGGAGCTGGAACGCGCCCGCCGCTTCGACGGTCGCCATCGCCGGACTCACCGCCTCCATCGGGGCCGGTGCTTTTCCCGCCACTGCCAGCGAGCTCAGTCCGCTGCTGCTCACCGTCGACGACGCGCTTTACCGGGCGAAAAACGGCGGCCGCGACCGCACGGTCCGCGCGACTGCGCTCGATGCCAGCGAGAGCCGACAACAGAGCCAGTAGCAGAGCCAGCAGTAGAGCGGGCAGCAGTAGAGCCAGCAGCACGCCCGTCCGGCGCGATCGCCCGGATTGGATACGATTGGTCACGACTGCGGGGGAGGCAGCGTGGCGCAAGGACCTGAGGAGCCCATCCCGGGCGTGGACCTCGACCGCCCCAGCGTGGCGCGGGTTTACGACTGGTATCTCGGCGGCACGGCCAACTGGGCCATCGACCGCGAGTTCGGCAAAATGGTCCTTTCGGCCTTTCCGGCCGGCATGTACTGCGCCAGAGCCAACCGCGCCTTCCTGCACCGCGCGGTACGGCACCTGGTCCGCCTCGGCGTGCGCCAGTTCGTCGACATCGGCTCCGGCGTTCCCACGATGGGCAACGTGCACCAGATCGCCGACGAGGTCGCGCCGGACTCCCGCGTCGTCTACATCGACCGCGAACCCGTCGCGGTCGCGCACTCCCGGATCCTGCTGGAGCGCCACGGCGATCCCGAACGGCACGCGGTGATCCAGGGCGATCTTCGCGAACCGGATGAACTGTGGGAGTCCGTCGCGGAGACCGGGGTCATCGACCTCGACCAACCGCTCGCCCTGCTGGTCACCGCGGTCCTGCACATCCAGCAGCCCGGCCGGGACGGCCGCGACCTCGGGCCCGAGGCCATCGCGCGGTACCGGGAAATGCTTTCCCCGGGTTCGTATCTGGTCCTCTCGCAGATTACCCACGAGGGACTGCCCGACGACATCGCCCGCCAATTGCACGCGGTCATCCAGCTGTACGACACCAATGTCAGCAAGCACGTGCTGCGCTCGAACGCGGAAATCCGCGCCCTGTTCGGAGACTTCGAACTGCTCGATCCCGGCGTCACGTGGACTGCCGCCTGGCATCCGGAGGAAAGCGGTCTCAACACTCCGGTCGTCGACTTCGCGGACCCCAGCGAGGCCGCGATGCTGGCCGGGGTCGCGCGCAAACCCTAAAACCGGGGTAGCGCAACACTAATTGGCTCACCGCAGGTCGGCGCGCAGCAGCATCGCGTTCCGGAAGACGCCGTCCGGCGGAGCGGTAGTCCCGCCGTCCGTGGTCACGTAGAGGGCCCGTCCCTCCTCGCCCGGCACCCAGGCAGCGCTCGACGGCCCCACCAGAAGTTCGTCGAACGGCTCCCCCGCCACATGCCGGACCTCGCTGCCGTGCCGCGGGATCAGCGGCACCCGGTCCAGCGTGTTCGCGCGATGCCTGGTGACGTAAGCGAAACTGGCCTCCTCATCTAGCGCGAAATCGTCGGCATTGTCGATCGCGGCGACGAATTCCGCACCACCCGCCGGATCGAGCGTGGCGGGGTCCACGGGCACTCGCATGAAGACTTTCTGCGCCGTCGAGGTGTAGTAGAGGTACCCGGTTCGCGCGCTGTACCGGACACCGTTGACGCCTGGCTGGCGCGGCGGGGCGACCTCGGCGTCCGGGTCGTCGGCCATCGTGTCGTGGGCCAGCCAGATCCGGGCCTGCCCACTGCGGGCCTCGGCATCGAGGTCGACACGCCAGATCAGCCCGGCGAAGCAGTCCGCGACGGCCAGTACTCCGCTGCCGAGCAGACAGCTGCCGTTGAGTGCGCGCACGCGGTCGTCGAACGTGAAAATGACCTCCGGGGAGACTGGTTCGCCGGGCGTCCAGCCGGTGAGGTCGAGCCGGACCAGGTGCGATTCGTGGGTGGTGTAGCCCTCGGTCAGGCTGATCAGGAAGACGTCCGGCAGCACTTCGGCGATCCCCGTGACCGGATGGTCGAAACGGTGCACGAGAACAGGGCGCTGCGGCTCCGGCACGATCCACAGCTCCTGCTGCAGGAGGACGGTGACCAGCACCGAACCGTCTGCGCGGACGGCGAGGTTTTCCGGGAAGTACTTCTCCGGGAAGGACGCGACCGGGGTCAGCGTGACGTCGGGGATGGGTGTCATCGGCATGAGGGGCTCTCCGGCAGGTTAAAAGAGGACGGACATCCGCTTTTCTTTCACGCTAGGCTGCGGAGGCGAGGAGTGTCAAGTCGAGGGAGCGGACGTTGCCGAGGGTGAGCCAGCAGTACAAGCACGACCAGCGCGGAGAAATCCTGGCGGCCGCGCGCCGCTGCTTCCTCCGCAACGGCTTCCACCGCACGTCGATGCAGGACGTCTTCGCCGAGGCGGGCAAGTCCGCGGGTGCGGTCTACCGGTACTTCCCGAAGAAGGAGGACATGATCGTCGCCGTCGCCGCGCAGAATCTCGACGACGTCACCGGGGTCCTGCGCGCCGCTCTCGCCCGCGGCACCGGCGAGCACGGCGTCGGCGAGGTGATGGCGGAGCTGCTGGAGGCCGTGCGCGATCTTCATCGGGACCGGCAACTGGCGGCAATGGCGGTGCTGGTCTGGTCGGAAGCCCAGCGCAGCCCGGAACTCGCCGAACGGCTCACCGCCGCGTCGGCCGAGATGAGTGCCGAAGTGGCCGGCCTTGTCCGCGACCGACAGGAGGCCGGGACCTGGACCAGTGCATCGGCGGATGCTCTCGCGCAGGCGATTTTGGCGCTCCTGCCCGGGTTTCTCTTCAACCTGGCGCTCTCCGGACCGGACGGAGTAGCCGGATTCCCCGACGCGGTCCGCACGCTTTTGCCACAGTGACCCCGCTTAGCGCGCGGAGGACCGGCGGGGACCGTTTGCATCCGCCCTCGAGACCGGGTGAGATGCTCTGATGCTCAACCCGTCCGAAGTCACCCCGGTCCCCTGGCGCAACGGAGCAGGCACCACGCGGGAACTCGCCGCCGATCCCTCCGGCGAAACACTGTGGCGGATCAGCGTCGCGGACCTTCTCGAAGACGCCCCGTTCTCGGTTTTCCCCGGCGTGGACCGGCTTTTCACCGCTCTCGGCCCGCTCCGGCTGACGATCAACGGGACCACGACGGACCTCGATCGCGGCGGCCAGATCCGGTTCGCCGGAGAGGACACCGTGACGGTCTCCCTCGATCAGCCGACCCAAGCCTTGAACGTGATGACCCGGCGCGGGCGGTACCGAGCCGAGGTCGTCCTGCGCGCCCCGGCGGCGGACCGCAGTGCCGGCGTGGCCGCGACCGTCGATCTCGGCGGGCAAATCGCCGATGTTTTCCTCACCGCGCTGGCATGATGCAGCCATGACCCGCACTGCCCGGCGGATGTTCGAGCTCCTGGAGCCGATCTGCCTCGTCACGTTCTTCGCCGACGAATGCAACGAGGAACTGGCCGCGCTCGGCCACCGCACCTACTGGGACGGCTATTTCGCCAGCCGCGCCGCACCGTTGGGACGGCCGTCGGCGGAGGTCGTGCACGCGGCGTTCTACAACTTCGCCGAGGGCGAGGCCGCGCGGCACATCCCGAGCGCGTGGGAGACGATCCCGGCCGAGGCGTCCGTCGCCGCACGCGAACGGGGCAGCGCGGCCTCGGTGCGCCGGATCCTCGGCGACGAACTGGCCAGCTCGCCGGGTTTGGTGCGCGCCGCCGATCTGACCACCAAGGCCGCGACGAGCGCACCCACCGTGGGCCGCGTGATGTACGCCGGGATGCGCGCCCTTCCGGTGCCGGGCGACCCGGTCGCCCGGCTGTGGCATTCCGCGACCATGCTGCGCGAACACCGCGGGGACGGGCACATCGCCGCCCTGGTCGGCGCGCGGATCGGCGGGACTGAGGCGCACATTTTCGCGGCGCTGGAGATGGGCCTCCATCCGCCGGAGTCGTTCGGGCGGGTTCACCACTTGCCGAAGAAACGGCTGGCGGCGGTCATGGCGGGGTTGCGGGAGCGGGGGCTCGTGGACGCTGACGGCCATTTCACTGACGCAGGGCGCGAGCTCAAGCAGGGCATCGAAGACCTGACCGATGAGCTGGCTGCCGCGCCGTATGAGGCTCTGCCCGCTGCCGAACTCGACGAGTTGATCGCTGTGCTCGAACCGATCACCGCCAAGCTGGTTGCCGCCGGATCGAAGTGACCTAAGTCCGTGAGGGGAACCCTGAGAGACTCTGAGTCCCTCAGGGTTCCCCTCACGCACCTCGGCATCGCCCGCCCCGCCCGGCCAGCCGTCGTTTCTCGCGCTGGTCAACGTTTTCGTGCGCTACGGAGCCGTCGTCGGAGCGGCCTCGGCGATCAGGCGACCTCAGTCGTGCCTAGCGGCCAGGCGGACGGCATCCATCGCCGCGACCTCCTTGGGCGTCCGGCGTTGCGCGCCGACCCCGAGAAATCCGCCTTCCTGGTTCACTTCGGCGACGACCGTGGCGATCTCCACCAGGAACTCGCGGAAGTCCGGCAGTTCCGCGGGCGCGGTACCCGCCACGATCGCGGCGGCTGAGCGGATCGTCTTTTCCGCGTACGGCAGGTATTCGGAGTATTTGACGCCCGGCCGCAAGCCCGTGTCGAAGGCCGACGAGGCCGCTACCTCGCGGATGAACCGCCTCGGGTGCGCGACACTGGCCTCGCGCAAGGTTTTCACCAGTGCGAACATCTCGTCCGAGTCGACGCCGCCGACCGAGAGCCCGACCAGGATTCCCGACGCCATCATCGCCCGCTGCAGGGTCGCCCATTCCTCGGCGGTGAAGTCCTCCTCGCCCGCGCCGCCGCGGGCGCGTCCGTCGCGGACCACCTGCATGCCGACGCTGGCCACCAGGCCCGGGATGCTGCGCGCGACGTGCAGTTTCCGCGTCCGCGCCGGCTCCGGCAGGTCGTCCCAGTCGACCAGGTCCGGGTCGGGCAGTTCTCCGGAGGTCTGTTCGGTCCGCCATCGGTCGTGTTCGCGCTGGGCCAGCAGCAGGACCTCGTCGTCGCCGAACGCGACGGTGAGGTCGGGGTCGAAAGCGGGCACCATCACGCAGCCGACCAACGCCAGATGCTCGCCCAACTGTCGGGCCTGGGCGCGGGTGACCGCCTTGTGTTCCTCGGGGGCCTGGTCCCAGCGGGGCGGGACCCAGGCGTGCACGGTCCGCTGGGCGTGGCCGTCGACGTCGTGGAGAGCCCGCGCGAGATCCTCGATCAGCTCGCCGCGGGTGTAGCGGCTGAGGTCCTCGATCAGCCGGTCCTGCGCCTCCAGCCGGGCCTTCATCCGGCGGCATTCGTGCAGGACCGCCTCGCCGTTGAGGAAGGTCTGCTCGGAACGCCGGTCGCCGGCCTGGCCGAGCACGCCCTGGCCGACCATGATCACGATCATGAAGACCAGCTGGACCAGCGTGGACAGGAAGGTCATGAACGCGAACGGGTACGGGTCCAGCGTCTGCACGCCCAGCCCGGCCAGTCCCATCCACACCACCTGCGTGCCGGCGGCCAGGTAGAACGCCCACATGCTGCCGAGCCGCTGCGTCAGCCACGCCGCGATCCGGCCGTTGACGCTCACCGCCTGGTCGAGCGCCTGCGGCGGCCGCTGCACCCGGTGCTGCTGGATCCACGGGTGCGGGCTCGACTCCAGCAGGCTCACGCCGCGGCTGAGCGCCCGGTCGTGCTGGTCGAGATGCCGCTGCAGGTCCGCGATCTGCTCGAAGACGGCCTCGGCGTTCTCGTAGGTCTGGATCGAACGCCGGTCGGCCGCGCCGCCCAGCACCCGCTGGCCGACCAGGATCACCAGGCACAGCACCAGCTGCACCACGTTGTCGAGGAAGAGCAGGAACGCGAACGGGTACGGGTCGGCCGCGCGCAGCGGACCCCAGGTCGCCAGCGCCATCCACCCGGCGACCAGAGCGAGCACGACATACAGCGCGGGCATCGATCCGACCGCACGCGTCAGCGCGGCCGCGAACGCGCCGTTGAAGCCGACCTGTTCGTCCGCGGTCGTGGCCGGTCGCCGCAGCCGCGGCATTCGGCGGCGGTTCACCCGATCCGTCCGGATTCGGTGGCCGCAGCGGCTTTCCAGCACGCTTTCGTTCGCTCAGTGGATCCGCGCCGCGTCACCGTCGAGCCCCTTTCCGCTTTCCGCCGGTCTCTGCACCCCAGTATCCCGGCGCGGACCGGGAGGGGTCCACGGCGCCCGTGCTCGACTGTCCACTGAGGACTTTCGAAGGCGGGCGCGGATCGGGGAGAGGCGGCGTTCGGGAAAAGAAATCGTTTTCTCGATCATTTCGCGCGCACTGGGAAAAATGCACCCTCCCCGCCTTTCCCGGCGAGGGGTACCGTTGCGGAAGCGCTGGCCCGACGGAAAGCCAGGTTCCGGAAGACCGGCGCCGATGAAGCGTTTTCGCATTCGGCGCGGACGCCTGGGACCGGCGGGAATCGTGATGAAAGAGCTCGATTTCGACAGCGAAGACCTCGAAGTCACCGAGGAGTTCCTCAGCAGGGCCTACACCAGGATGCAGATCGGCGGCGACGTCGAGCAGACCCGGGCGCACGTCTCCCGCAATGTCGTGGGATCGGTCAGCGTGGACGATCTCGAGTTCAGTTACGACATGAGCCACGACGCCGGGACCCTCGGCAAAATCTGTCTCGGCAACGTGCATTCCGGTTCGATCGTGCGGCAGTACTTTCCCGACGGGGAGGAAGGGTTCTTCGGCCCCGGCGACGTATTCGTCTACACCCCGCACGACCGGCCCTACGCCGGGGTGATCCGCCGTTCCAGCTACAACCTCGTCATGTTCGACCCGCAGTTGCTGACCCGCGTGGCCGCCGGGCTCCCCGGCCGCAGGCCCGATCCGGTGCGGCTCGTCGGCGACCGGCCCGTTTCCCCCGCGGCGGCACAGCATTTGCGGCGCACCATCGCCTACCTGCGCGACGGCGTCTGCGCCGATCCCGAACTGAGCCAGCAGCCGCTGCTCGTCTCGGCCGCTTCGCAACTGCTGGCCGCGAGCGTGCTGGTCGCGTTCCCGAACACCGCGACGACCGAGCCCACCGGCGCGGACCGCCGCGACGCGCACTCGGACACCCTGCGCCGCGCGGTCGCCTACATCGACGAGCACGCCGACCAGGACCTCTCCGTGGCCGACATCGCCGCCGCCATCCACGTCAGCGTCCGCACGGTGCAGGTCGCCTTCCGGCGGCACCTGGACACCACCCCGATGGGCTATCTGCGCCAGGTCCGGCTCTCCCACGCCCACGCCGACCTGGTCGCCGCCGACCCGTCGGGCACCGTCACGGTCACCGCCGTCGCCGCCCGGTGGGGTTTCTTCCAGCTCGGCCGGTTCGCCGCCGCCTATCGCGCCGCGTACGGCTGTTCCCCGCACCAAACCCTCGTCCAGCGCGGCCCCTGAGCGGGACCGCTGCGTTTTCTGCACACCCGGCGCGAGGTGCTGCGTTATCGGCATGGCCTCGTCACCTGAAACCGGGCTTCACTGGACACAGGCGGCAGACAGCCGCATACGCCGGCGCCGTACCGCCGCGCAGCCGGTGGACCCCGCTTCGCCGCACGCGCGCACGGTTCCCGCCTGCCTGGAGGGGAACTATGCCTGCCACCGAACGCGAAACGCTGGTCGCCGAGGCCGTGCTCAACCTCGCCGCGCGCGAACGGGCGGTTCCGGACCTGATGCACGACCTCACGACCAGCGTGGCCGCGCTGGTCGGCGTACGGGCCGCCGGGGTCGCGGTCCTCGACGAGACCGGGAAGGCGGACTGCCTCGCCATCTCCGACGAAGCGTTCCTCCCCTTGGCGCGCAGCCAGTTCGAACTCGGCGAAGGCCCGGCGGTGGACAGCATCCGCACCGGTGCCGTCCTGCCCCCGGTCACGCTGCGGCCCGCGGGCACCGGACCGCAGCGCTGGCCACGCTTCAGCGCCCGGGCGCTGCGGGCCGGTGTCACTCGTGTCGCCGCCGTGCCGCTTCGCGCCGGCGAGCACGCGGTCGGCACCGTGACGTTGTTCAGCACTACCCCGTCGGTTCCGGTCGCGCAGGACCTGCGGCTGGCCCAAGTCCTGGCCGACGCCGCCGGAGCCGGGTTGTCCCAGAAGCAGGCTTTGCGCACCAAGGACGAGAGCATCGGGCAGCTGCAGTCGGCGTTGAACTCCCGCGTCGTGATCGAACAGGCCAAGGGGATTCTCGCCGCGCACCTGAGCATCGAGGTCGGAGAAGCCTTCGACCGGCTGCGTTCGCACGCCCGCGCGCGGCGGCTGAAGCTCAGCGAACTGGCCGGGCTCGTCGTGCGAGGGGAAATCCCGTCCGGGCTGCGGGCGATCGCCTGAACGGGTCGACTGGCGAGGGGTGGCTGGCTGGTTCTCCCGGGGACCGGCCAGCCTTTCTCGCGTTCTAGCCCGGGTATCGCTCTGGCAGTCGCGCAGCGGCGTGCGTCCGGCCGGGGACTGTGCCGGGCCGCGGCGATCCGGCAAGCTGGACCGGTGCCCATGGAATCAGTGATCGACAGCACCGCCAAGAAACAGCTGGAATTCTTCATCGACGAGCACCGCGAGGCGCTCCAGCGCTGCCTCGACGGACTCACCGAGGAGCAGGCCCGCCGGTCGCTCGTGCCGTCGCGGACCACGTTGCTCGGGCTGGTCAAACACGTGACCTTCGTCGAGAAGGTCTGGTTCGACGAAGCCGTCACCGGCCGTACGCGCGCCGAGATCGGGATCCCGGCCACTCCCGACGAATCGTTCGCCCTCGCCGACGGCGACACGATCGCGTCCGTCCAGCAGGCGCACCGCGAAGCGTGCGAGAACGCCCGCCAGGCCACCGCGTCGCTCGAGCTGACCAGCGTCCTGCCTGGCAACCGGCGCGGCCCGTTGCCGCTGCAGTTCGTCTACCTGCACGTTCTGCGCGAGCTGGCGCAGCACTGCGGCCACGCGGACATCATCCGCGAGCAGATCCTCGCAGCGGACGGAGCTACTTCTTGACCGGGTACGCCTTGGGCACGCCGTCCTTGTCGACACCGGCCGCGGCGTACTTGCTCACCCAGTCCGGCACGTAGCCGACGTCGGTGGAGAGGTCCTTTCCGGTCTTGGCGTCGAGGACGATCGGCTGCCTTCCGTTGGTGTAGCCGTAAAGCGCGCCGTGCCACGCGACGGTCAGGCCGCCCGGCGGGACGCGGTTCGCGGCCTGGTCCGGGAGGCTCCACAGCTTGGTCCCGGCCTTGGCGTCGTAGGCGGTGAGCACGCCGGAGTCGGTGCAGGCGAGCACCGACTGCTCGTCGTAGAGGCAGTCGCCGTAGCGGTCCGGGCCCAGGTTGCGGGTGCCTTCCACGGAGAACTTCTCCGCGCCCGTCGCCGCGTCGAGGAACTTCAGGAACGCGTGGCCGCTGCTGTACTCATTCGCTTTCAGGACCACCATCGCCGGGTCTCCCCGCAGGATCTCGACCGCGCTCGATTTGGCGGCGGCGACCCACTTCTGCTCACCGGTCGCGACGTCGAGAGCGGTCGCCTGGACCATCGAGGAGTTCTCGGCCACGTTGGAGTCGACGCCGACCACGAGGTCGCCGTTCACGCTGCCCGCGTCGAATTTCTTGCGTTCCCACAGCTGTTTCCCGGTCGCCGGGTCCAGTCCGACGGTGAGGTTGCCCTCCGACTGCGTGAAGCTGGCGACCACCGCCTTGTCGGTGGCCGCGACGACGTGCGTGACCGAGCGCTCGCCGCTGATCCCGTACTGGTCGTCGGCGATCTTGGTGTTCGCCTGCCAGGCCTTGGCCCCGGTTTCGGGGTTCACCGCGATCACGGCGAGTGCGAGGTAGCCCGGCGTCGTGCCCTGCTCGGGCATCCGCAGCGGGACGGCTCCGACGGCCAGTTTGTCCGTGACGAGCGGCGGACGCGGACCGCTCTGCTCGACGAATGGGCCGTTGTGCGCGTTCGGGTCCGCGGCCGGGCCTTCGATCTTGATGTTCCACTTCTCGCGGCCGGTCAGGACGTCGACCGCGCTCAGCGATTCGGGGGCGATGATGTAGCCGGTGCGGTCGCGCAGCGTCATGAATTTCGACGTCACGGAGCCGCCCAGGTTCGACTGCAGCGACGTGCGGGGCAGCGTGACGCCCCTGCCGGTGTCGAAGGCCAGCGGCGGGTCGGCGGTCACCGCCTCGGGCTGGGCGGACGAGGCAGGCGGCTGCTGCCCGGCCTGGTCGGTGGGCAGGGTGGTCGGCAGGGATCCGCCGCCGCACGCGGCCGTGAGGGCCAGCATGCCCAGACCGGCCGCAACGCTCAGTATTCGCCGCATCGGTTGTCCCCGTTCTCCCGAATCGCTGCTCCATTCGGAGTCGTCGGGGAACTTAGCCGACGAAACGGCCGCATGTGCACGAGATCATGCAAATACCGCGAAAAAGGCGACCCGTACGGGTGAGCAACGGCGACCCATCCGCGACCGGTCCGGCCGCGAATGCCTGGCATGACCTCCCGACCGCGGCTCCTTCCGGCGGCGCTCTGCGGCGTCCTCGCCCTGGTCTCGGCGCTGGCCGCCGGACATCTGGCGGCGTCGTTCGGCAATGTCAACGCTTCGCCGTACCTCGCGGTCGGGAACGGGGCCATCGATCTGACGCCGCTGCCGCTGAAGGACTTCGCGGTACGGACCTTCGGCACCTACGACAAAGCGGTCCTGCTCGGCGGCATGGCGGCGGTGCTGGTGCTCGTGTCCGCCGCGGCCGGGTTGCTGTCTCGGCGATCGCAGTGGCCGGGAGTCGCGATCATTGTCGCGTTTGGACTGATCGGCGGGGTCGCGGTGGCGGCGCGGCCGGATCTGACGGCGGTGGCGTTGCTGGCTCCCCTGGTCAGCCTGGTCGTGGGGGTGGCGGTTTTCCTGCTGCTGCACCGGATCGCCGCACGGCAGCAGGCGACGGACTCCACCCGCAGATCGTTCCTGCTCGGCAGTGTCGGCACCGTGGTCGGAGCCGGAGTGCTCGGCGGCGCGGGGCAGCTGATCAGCGGAACCCGGGACGCGACCGCCTCCCGGGCGGCGGTAGGCCAGCTCGTACCCGCGGTTTCGGCCCCGCCGATCCCTGCCGACGCGGATTTCGCCAAGCTCGGGACCCCGCCGTTCCTCACGCCGAACCGGGACTTCTATCGCGTCGACACCGCGTTGTCCGTTCCGCAGGTGCGAACCGAGGATTGGAGCCTGCGGATCCACGGGATGGTCGAGCGGGAAATGCGGTACCGATACCGCGATCTCCGCGACCGGCCGCTGGTCGAGCGCACCGTGACGATGACGTGCGTGTCCAATGAGGTCGGTGGCGATTATGTGTCCACTTCGAACTTCATCGGGGTCGATCTCGCCGATCTGCTGGCGGAGGCCGGGGTACAGCCGGGTGCGGAGCAGTTGTTCTGCTCCAGTGTGGACGGTTGGACGTCCGGTACGCCGGTCGCCGCCGCACTGGATCGTTCGCGGGGCGCGATGCTGGCGCTCGGCATGAACCGCGAACCGTTGCCGCTGGAGCACGGCTTTCCCGCGCGGCTGGTCACTCCCGGGCTTTACGGGTATGTCTCGGCCGTCAAATGGGTGGTGGACATCGAGGTCACCACCTGGAAGGCCCGGCAGGCGTACTGGCTCCGCCGCGGCTGGGGCGAGCAGGCGCCGATCAAGACCGAATCGCGGATCGACACGCCCAAGGGCTTCGCGACGGTTCCGTCCGGCACTGCGCGGATCGCTGGCGTCGCCTGGGCGCAGCACACCGGAATCGCCAAGGTGGAGATCAAAGTGGACGGTGGGTCCTGGCAACCGGCCACGTTGTCCGCCGAGGTGAACCCGAACACCTGGCGGATGTGGTGGACGCAGATTTCCGTGAAGCCCGGTACGCACCAGGTTTTCGTGCGGGCGACCGACAAATCCGGCTATACGCAGACCGAAGCCCGCGCCGGCACCGTGCCCGACGGAGCGACCGGCTGGCATTCCACGACTTTTATCGCTTCCTGACCAATCCGGATCCGATCCGGTGCCGAATACCTGAAGAACAGTCCACTGTGAACGGAGAATTGCCGTGAAGTCCCTTCGCCTCGCCGGTATCGGTGCCGTCGCTGCTCTCGCCCTCACCGCGTGCGGCAGCAGCACCGACAACAACGCCTCGAGCAGCTCCTCGTCGGCAATGCCCTCGTCGATGCCGTCCTCGGCGCCGATGTCCAGCAGCAGCTCCGGCGTCACCACCAACGACCAGGTCTTCGGTCCCGCCTGTTCCCAGCTCCCGCAGGGCAGCGCGCCGGGTTCGCTCGACTCGATGGGCCCGCAGCCGGTCGCGTCCGCCGCCTCGACGAACCCGCTGCTCACGAAGCTGGTCGCGGCGGTCAAGGCCACCAACCTGGTCGACACGCTCAACAGCCAGCAGGCGATCACCGTCTTCGCCCCGGCCGACCCGGCGTTCAACGCCCTCGGCGACGCGAAGTTCAAGGAGCTGGCGGCCAACCCGAACCAGCTCGCGCCGATCCTGCAGTACCACGTCGTCGGAAAGCGCTACGACGCCAAGGGCCTCGAACAAGCCGGCACCCTGACCTCGCTGAACGCGGGGGGCGGGCCGCTGAAGATCGAGGGTTCCGGCGACAACCTGACGGTCAACGGCGCGAAGATCCTGTGCGGGAACATCCCGACCAAGAACGCGACCGTTTTCGTCATCGACAAGGTGCTCACCCCGGGCACGAACAAGAACTGAGCCACCGGGCCCGGCGCGCCTCCCCAGCGCCGGGCCCGGTTTTCCTTCAGCTGAGCGAAGAAGCGACGTGCAGATCGACGTTCTTCGTTTCGGGAGCCATGAACGCGCTCACAATCGCACCCAATGCGGCAATACCGGCGGCGATGTACATCGTGGCCGACAGCCCGAGATTGGTCAGCGACCACGGCGTCGCGAACGTGCCGACCGCCGCGCCGATCCGGCTGATCCCGGTGCACAGCCCCACCGCCGAGGCACGAACCTCAGTCGGGAACAGTTCGTTCGGGTAGATCCATTCCAAAATGGACGGTCCGCCGTTGAACACGGCGTACACCGCGAAAGCCAACGCGATCAACCACAGCGCGGCGCCCGGCTGCAGGCCAAGGTAGAACAGCCCGGCGGCGGAAATCGCGAAGCCCCAGATCAGCACGGGGCGACGGCCGAGCCGGTCCACCAGCAGCAGCGCGGCGATGTTTCCGACGAAGAAGAAGAAATTGATCAGCCCGTACCCGAGGTGCGACAGATTGCCGCCGCCGAGGTTGAACAGTTCGAGAATCCGCGGCCCGAACGCGTAGATCGCGAACAGCGGGACCACGGTGCAGGTCCAGAAGATCGAGATGAAGATGACCCGCTTGAGGTATCCGCGGCGCCACAACGCGGACATCGGGGTTTTGGTCTCGGCTTCCGGCAGGTCGTCCAGCGTCGCGTGCTCGCCGATGGTCGTGCGCAGCACTTCCAGCGCTTCGGCGTCGCGGCCCTTGCTGTGCAGCCAGCGCGGCGATTCCGGGATGCTGGTCCGGGCGATCACGATCAGCAGCGCGGGCACCGCCGAGGACAGCAGCATCCACTTCCAGCCCTGGTCCACGTTGAGCAGGAAGAACCCGACGAAGGCGGCGACCGTCGCGCCGACGAACCACATCGCGTTCAGCCCGCCGACCAGCCGCGCCCGCCACGCCTTCGGCGCGAACTCGGTGACCAGCGCGGTGGCGATGGGATAGTCCGCGCCCACCGCGACGCCGATCAGCAGCCGCAGCACGAACAACTGCGCCGCGTCGGCGACGAAGAACTGCAGCACCGAGCAGACGATGATCGCGATCAGGTCGATCGTGTACATCAGCTTCCGGCCGATGCGGTCGGTGAGCGGGCCGAACACCGCTCCCCCGATGAACACGCCGACCAGCGCGGACGCGCCGATCAGGCCGGACCACAGCGAGTCCATCTGCCACTGCGGGCCGATCTGCACCAGCGCGATGCCGATGATGCTGAGGATGTAGCCGTCCAGGAACGGCCCGCCGGAGGAATACAGCGCCAGTTTGCGGTGGAATCCGTTGAGCTTGGCGGAATCCAGGGTCGCGCGAACAACAGAGCCGGCGGTTTCCGGTGCGCGGTCAGTCTTCATGTCGATTGGTCTCCTCGCTGCCGACCGCCGCCACGGCGTCGATCTCGATGCGTTTCGTCCCCCGGAATCCGGCGACCTGGACCGTGGTCCGCGGCGGCAGGTCGATGCCGGCGAAACGGTCGAGGTAAGCCTGGTGGTAGGCGTCGAACTCGCCGAGATCGGCGAGGAACACCGTCAGTTTGAGCAGCGTGCGCAGGCTCCCTCCCGCGGCCCGCAAGGTGTCCTCGAGATTGTCGAGGGCCACCCGCACCTGCTCGTCGATTTCTTCCGGGACGCTGCCGTCCCGGCGCGCGGGAACCTGCCCGCACGCCCAAATCACTCCGCCGAAGACAGCGGCACCGGCGTACGGGCGCGGTCCGTGCGGATGCGCTACCAATTCGCGCGAGGTCATCGGCCCTCCCGGTGGTCCGGAATCAGGAACCCGCGCGCGATCGAATACGCGAGAGTCCACAGTGGAGTTTTCACGGACACGCCATGGGCGACCGCTTCGCGATACCGCCGCTTTCGTTCCGCCGCGGTGGAAATGACTTCCCCGGCGGGAACGTCGGACAGCGGGCGGATCACCAATCCCGCGACCGGCGGACGCGGCTCGGCCGCAGCGGGAAGCCGGAGCAGATCCCCGTCCGGAGTAACCACAGTGCGTTCTCCACCGTCCGCAAGGGACAGTGCCCGGCCCGCCCGTTCGGCGATGTCCAGCGCGGCCCAGTCCAGCGCCGGGGCTCCCGCCATTCCAGGCACGACCAACGTGCCCACCACCGCAGCCGTTTCGCACGCCGGCACGAACGCCTGCAGCGGACCGCGCGAAGCCGGGTCGTGCGCGACGGCGTAACCGTCGCAATGTTCGAGCCGCAGCCCCACCCGTCCAGCCGGAACGCGTGCCGTCTCGGTGGCCAAGGCGTCGAGACCGGCGCTCTCGTGGACCTCAGCAGACGCGATAATCTCGGCCAGATACTCCGCCTCGCCGCTGCTGAGCCCCGAAGCCCGCAATGCGCGTAGCGCAACCTCGTGGATCTCCCGCACGGACACCCGGGTGAGCATGGCTTCGGCGGCCGAAACGCGCTCGGCCCTCGCCGCGGTCATTGCCCGGCTCCAGGGAACACCGTGTCGAACAGCCGGAGCCAGTTGCCGCCCAGCACCTGCGCCACCGCGGTTTCGTCCAGGCCCACTTCCAGCAGCCCCTCGGTGAGGACGGGGAAATCGGCCGGTCCGCCGAACCAGTCCGGCCACACCGGCCACTGCGGTTCCACCGGCACCGCAGACGCGGGCCGCCACCGGCCGTTGCGCAGCCACGCGACGTAGTCCTGTGACCAGTTCCGCGTGCAGTCGCTGCCGAGCGCGACGTGGTCCGGCCCGATCCTCTCCACCAGTCCGGCGACCATTTCGCAGAACTGCCGCCGGGTGGTCTTCTCGCCGCCGATCACGTTGGGGTACAAGCAACAGCCGAGCACGCCGCCGCGCGCGGCGAGGGCGTCGATGACGTCGTCCGGCTTGTTGCGCGGCGAATCCGCGAAGGACAACGGGTTCGCGTGCGTGATCGCGACCGGTCCGGCCGAGGCGTCGATGGCGTCGCGGCTGGTGCGATTCCCGACGTGCGACAAGTCGACCAGCATCCCGACGCGGTTCATTTCCGCGACGATGAACCGGCCATACGCGGTGAGCCCGGAATCGTGCTCGTCGTAGCAGGCGCCGCCGACGAGGTTCTGGATGTTGTAGGTCAGCTGCGCGATGCGGACGCCGAGGCGGTGGAACACCTCGACCATCCGGTAGTCGTCGCCGAACGGCGAGGTGTTCTGGAAGCCGAGCAGCACGGCGAGCCTGCCGTCGCTCTTCGCTTTCCGGATGTCGTCGGCGTTCTCCGCGAGGACGACCAGATCGGCGTTGTCCCGTGCGAGTTCGTACCAATCCGCGACCGCGCGCAGCGTTTCCTGCGGGCCTTCCCAGACCGCACACGTCGCGTTGACGCCGGTGACGCCGCCCGCTTTCAGTTCCTCCAGGACTTTGCGGTCCCAGTTGTTGATCTGCAGTCCGTCGACGACAGTGAGGTCGCCGTGCTCCAGGGGGTCCACTCAGGACTCCTTTCCGGGCTTGCGGGTGAACAGCCAGTCGTCGTCCACACCGGACTCGACGTCGCTCGCCCGGGGCGCGCCCGAGAACAGCGTGACGCGCAACCAGTCGGTCGACTGCGGGCTGTAGTTCTCCATGCCGTAGAGGGCCAGCTGGAACCGCTGCAGGTGCAGCGGAAGGAAATCGTCGGCGAGCAGGTTCGCGCGGACCTCGCCGTAGCGGAGCCCGGCGACGGACTGCACGCGCGCGACAATGCCGCGATGCCAGGGGAATTCCAGCAGGAACTCCGCTGCCGAACGGTCGGCGTCGGCGGCGGCCAGGTCGTGCCGGAGGGCGTGCACGGCGCGGGCGATGTCGATCGGATGCTCCATCGATTCGCCCGGGTCCTGGCCGCGTTTGCCGCGTCGCGGTTCTTCGTTGTCCTCCGCGGAGAACCAGAACCTCGCCTGTTCGTTCGGGTCGGTGAAGTCGAATTCGCGGGTCCAGTCGTACCGGTCGGCCAGCAGGTCGCGCAACTGTCCGCAGGTCTGGGCGATCTCGACGCGCCGCCGCTGGTCGCAGGTCAGCAGGTGCTCGATCTCCGCGTCGAGCGAGTCGTCCAGTTCGACCAGGACGGTGTGCAGCACCGCCCGGGCCTCGGCGCCGAACTCCGCGGCCCGGTCGTCGAGATCCCGCCAGCGGAAGCCGCCCGCCGGGAATTCGCCGAGCAGAGAGGCGATTCCGTCGAGCCGTTCGGCCAGCTCCGGGCAGGTCAGGTACGGCGCGGTCGTCAGGGTGTCGCGTTCGCGGAAATAGCGGCGGGCGCGGTCGAGCAGTTCGCTCGCCCGCCGTACGGAACCAGGGTCGGCTTCCGCGTCGAGGGCATGGGCCAGCGGCAGTTCCCGCGCCGAGCACCACGCGTCGAGGATGCTCGGATGGTTCACCACGAACGGGACCATGCCGAGCCCGGTCGCGTTGCCCAGGCCGAGGTATCGCCGCCAGTCGCCGGAAAGCTTTGCCGCAGCAGGGTTTCGCCGGGCGGCACAGTGCTCGACAAGGTCGTAGCTGAACTCGCGCAGCAACCACGCGGCGAGCATTTGCGCCCGATACGGCACCCGCAGCGGCGGAACTTCGGCAACCCGGTCGAAGTCGGCGAGACCGAACTTTCCGTTGCTGTAGAAGGCAGTGCTGCGCAGGATGTAGCAAGCGTCGCCCATCGTGACACAGTCTGGCTGACCACCACTCGCCAGTTGAGCTACGACGTATTCGAAGAACCGCTCGCTCCGGTTGGCCCGGGTCCACACCAGCGTCGCGGCGTCGGCCCGGCCAGCTTCCTGCCGTGGTACTTCACGACGCAGCTCGGCCAGCCGGTCCTCCGGAACTGGGCCTTCCACCAGGGCAGCCGTGACATCCCACCGCTTCGCGATCACGCGGTCAGTGCGCTCGTTTTCCTGCAGCACAGTGGAAAACACCGCGAAGTGCAGCAGCGTGCCGTCGGCGTCGATCCGGTAGACCGCTTCGCCGTGACCGTTGTCGTCGAACTCCCAGCGAACGGTGGAGACCGTCCAGCGCTCCCGAGCCGCCTGGCGGAGGAACGACCGCGCGAAGCTGTGCCGGGTGTAGCGGGCGGCGCCCAGTTCCGCCGGGGCGAGCGCCGTGTCCGCGGGCCGGGTCACGATCGGTCCCGAGGCGCGGACGTCCGCAGGTACGCGGTCTTGGTCCAGGTGAAGAACTCCGCGGCGGATTCGCCGTTCTGCTCGCGAGGCGCGGGGAACGACGAATCCTTGAGGCCGCCGAACGGAGCGTGCACCTCGGACCCGGTGTTCGGCGCGTTGACCTTCACGATGCCCGCGTCCAGATCGCGCAGGCACTGCCGTACCGCGCGCTCGTCGTCGGTGAACACCGCCGCGGTGAGCCCGAAGCGGGTGCCGTTCGCGAGCCGGATCGCCTCGTCCAGGTCGGCGGCGCGCAGCACGGTGGCGACCGGGCCGAATACTTCCTCCTGACTGATCGTCAGTTCGGGCGTCCCGGCCAGCAGCGTCGGCGCGACGAACGCACCGCCCTGCGGGGAATCCGCGCGGGCCAGCACAGTCGCGCCCTCGTCCACCGCCTGCTGGATCGCGCCCTCGACCTCTTCCGCCGCCCGCGCGGACACCAACGGTCCGATCTCGACTCCCGGCGTCGTCCCCGGCCCGACGACAAGGCCCTTGACCCGCGCGGACAGCTCAGCGACCAAGCGGTCATAGGCCTCGCCGACCGCGATGATCCGGCGAGCGGCCGTGCACTTCTGCCCGGTGCCGCTCATCGACGCCGTGACCAGCGCCGCTGCCGCCTCCGCCGGGTCCGCGTCGGGCAGGACGATCGCCGCGCTGTGCCCGCCGAGTTCAAGCTGCACCTTCGCCCCGCGCGGCACGACCGCGGCCTGGATCGCCCGGCCGACCGGCACCGACCCGGTGAAGGTGACGCCGGACAGCTCCGGCCGTTCCACCAGCTCCGCGCCGAGCGAACCGGGCGCGAGCAGCAGGTTGAGCACGCCGTCCGGCACCCCGGCCTCGATGAGGATCTCGGCGAACGCCACCGCCAGCGCGACCGTGTCGCTGGCCGGCTTCCACACCACCGCGTTGCCCCACAGCAGCGCGGGAGCCAGCTTCCACGCCGGGATCTGCACCGGGAAGTTCCACGGCGTGATCACGCCGACGACACCGAGCGGACGGCGCACGGTCCGCACCACCTCGTCCGGGTTGCCGGACGGGTAGAGCACGCCGTCGGCACTGCGCGCCCGGCCCGCGTGATAGTGCAGCGTCTCGACCGACGCAGCCACCTCGCCCCGCGACTCCGCCAGCGTCTTGCCCTGCTCGCGGGTCATCAGCGCGGCCACCGATTCGGCGCGCTGGGCGAGCAGTTCCGCGGCCCGCCGCAGCACGAGGCCGCGGGCGATGGTGCCCTGGCGGTCCCACTCCGGCTGCGCCGCCACGGCCGCGCGCACCGCCTCGTCGAGCAGCTCCGGACCGGCCGTCCGGTACTCGGCCACGATCTGCGCCGGATCCGCCGGGTCGACACTCTGCGCGACCGGTCCGTCGCCGGGAACCCACCGTCCCGCTACGAAGTGCTGCAACGACAATGCGTGATCCACGGGTGCTCCTCGACGTTCGCGACGGTGCTTGTCGTCCATGACGCTAAGTCGCGCGGAACACAGAGTGAAGTATCTATTGCCTACGCACTGATAAGGAACCATTATCACCGGCGTGGAACTCCGCCAGCTTCGCTACTTCGTCGCGGTCGCCGAGGAACGCAGTTTCCGTCGCGCGGCCGAACGGCTGCACCTCGCCCAGCCCGCGCTCAGCCAGCAGATCGCGAAGCTGGAGAAAGAGCTGTCCGTGCGGCTGCTCCTGCGGACCACGCGCAGTGTCGAGCTGACCGAACCGGGCCGCGTGCTGCTCACCGAGGGCCGTCGCGTGCTCGCGGGCAGCCAGCACGCCCTCACCGCCGTCGCGCACGCCGCGCGCGGCGAACTCGGGCTGCTGCGGATCGGGTTCGTCAGCTCGGCCGCGCTCGAAATCGTTCCCGCCACAGTGCTGGAAATGCGGCGGCAATGGCCGAATGTCCGTTTCGAACTGACTGAATCGACCACCGACGCGCAGATCGCCGCACTCGGCGACGGCCAGCTCGACGTCGGCATCGCGCGCGAGGTCGGCGAAGCCGCCGGACTGACCGTGCACCCGCTGGGCCGCGAACGGCTGATCGTGGCCGTGTCCGAGACGCATCCGTTGGCGGACAACGAAACCGTCGAGATGGCGGAGCTGGCCGACGAGCCCTTCCTCGCCTTCCCGCGCACGCGCGTCTCGCGGCTGCACGACCACATCGAGACGCTGTGCCTGCGCGCCGGATTCCGCATGCGAGTGGTCCAGGAGGCCGTCCAATTCCCGACGATGCTCGGCCTCGTCGCGGCCGACACCGGCATCGCGATCGTGCCGAACGCCCTGCGCGCCTTGCAGTTGCCCGGACTGCGCTATCTCGCGCTCACCGACGCCGGCGCGTTCTCGACCGTCTCGGCGATCTCGCGCACCGATCACGAAAACAACCCGGTGGTCGACCGTTTCCTCAGCGTCGCGCGTGCCCGATGATGTCCCGGTGGACTTCGAAGCGCACCGCGGCGAACTGACCGCTTACTGCTACCGGATGGTCGGCTCGTTCCACGAGGCCGAGGACCTGGTGCAGGAAACGCTGCTGCGCGCGTGGAAGGCCCGCGACCGGTACGACTCGGCCCGCGCTTCGGTGCGGACCTGGCTGTACCGGATCGCGACCAACGTCTGCCTGACCGCCCTTGAGGGCCGTGCGCGTCGGCCGTTGCCGTCCGGCCTCGGCGCCGCCAGCGACGATCCGGGCGCGCCGCTGCAACCGGCGACGGACATCCCGTGGCTGCAGCCGTTCCCCGACGCACGCTGCGAGGCCGACACCCGCGCCGGACTGCGGCTGGCGTGGGTCGCCGCCACGCAAGTACTCCCGGCGAAGCAGCGGGCGGTCGTCGTGCTCCGGTCGGTGCTCGAGTTCAGCGCGGCCGAGGTCGCGACGCAGCTGGAGACCACCGTTCCGGCCGTCAACAGCGCGCTGCAACGAGCCCGCGCTGCCCTCGCCGACGCGGGCGCAATGGACGAGGTCGCCGAGCCGGACGACGCGGAAACCCAAGCCGTGATCGACCGGTACGCGGAAGCCTTCGAGGCCGCCGACGTCGAGGCGCTCGTCAAGCTGCTCACCGACGACGCGATCCTGGAGATGCCGCCGGTGCCGCTCTGGTTCCAGGGCACCGACGACTACGGCCGGTTCATGCACCGGGTGTTCGAGATGCGCGGAGTCGGCTGGAGCGTCCGCGGGCTGACCGCCAACGGGCAGCCCGCGCTCGCCGCCTACACGCCCGACGGGCAGCTGCACACCCTGCAGGTCTTCACGGTGACCGGCGGGCGGATTTCGCACAACGTCGTCTTCGCCGATCCGCGCGTTTTCGAGGCGTTCGACCTGCCGCCGAAGATTTTTTAGCCGGGAGCGATGAGTTCGGGCGGGGCCGCCGGTAAGTACTGGCGACACCGATTGAAGGGATCTCCGCCATGAGCGTCATCGTCATCGCCTTCACCACCCTCGACGGCATCTCGTCCGACCCGGACGGCTCCTCCGGCACCCCCGGCGGCGGCTGGGCCTTCCGGCACGGCCCGGAGTCCGTCGCGGGTGACAAATTCCGGCTCGGGAGCACGCTGGACGACGGCGTACTGCTGCTCGGCCGCAAGACCTGGCAGCTGTTCTCGAACCTCTGGCCGCACCGCGACGACCCGTTCTCGCAGCGGATGAACGCCGCGGCCAAGCTGGTCGCCACCAGCACTCTGACCGACACCAGCGCGTGGCAGAACTCCTCGGTTCTCGACGGCGACCTGGTGGACGCGGTGAAGCGGGAAGAGCGCGACATCGTCGTCACCGGCAGCCTGAGCGTCGTGCACACCCTGATGGCAGCCGACCTGGTCGACGAGTACCGGCTGCTGACCTTCCCCACCGTCCTGGGCACCGGGACCCGCCTTTTCCCGGACGGCACCGGACCCGCCCACCTGGAATGCGTGTCGGCCGAACGCGTTGGCGCGGCGACGCTTTCGCGGTATGTGCGCGAAAATTCAGTGGAGGGCTCCGGGCGGTAGGCCGTACCGTCGCTGGCCATGTTGCTGCTCGTTTCGGGCGCGTCCAGCGTCGGCAAAACCACCGCTCGCTTGCACGCGCGGCAGCTGCTCGACGACACGTACGAGAACGCCGAACTGAGCACGCTCGGCCCGATCCCGGCCGTGCAGACCGTCGCGTGGCGGCAGGAGCGGGTGGAAGTCGCGGTGCGACGCGCGATCGCGCTCGAAGCCGAGGGCAGGCATCTGCTGCTGGCCGGCGATCCGGTGCCGCTCGGCGAAGCGCTGGCCGCGCCGAGTGCCGACCGGATCGACATCGCCGCCTGCCTGCTCGACCTCAGCGACAAGGCCCACCTGGCTCGGCTCGACCTCAGCGACGAGGCCCACCTGGCTCGGCTCGCCCGCCGCGGCGAGCCGAGCCACGCGAATCAAGCATTCGCGGCGTGGCTTCGCGCGCACGCGCACGATCCCGGACACCTTCCGGAAGCTGTCACGAACGACTCCTGGCCCGAGATGCGCTGGGACCGCTGGGTCGGCCGTTCTCCCGGTCCGGAGTGGGCGATGACGGTGCTCGACACGTCTGCGCTCGGGCCGGAGGAGGTCGGCCAGGCAGTCGCGGAATGGTGCCGCCGGGCGGTGGCTGGGGAGGCTCCGGTCTTCCCGGCTGGCTGGTTCGCGGAGGTCCGTGAGGGACGCTGAGTCCCCCATGCCGGGAACTTTGTCTCCGAGACCTCGGCCCGCTGACCATCCACAAAGGACACCGGGCGCACCTGCATGCCCGATTTGCCGCCATGTGGCCGTGTCTTGCGGTCCGTGAAGGACTCCTTGGGGGAATATGATTCCCTCAAGGAGTCCTTCACGGACCACTGCCGGGGACTTCAGGCGGCGCTGCAGGTGCGGTTTGCCCAAGTCGAAGGACTCGGACGTGACTCAGTCCGCGTATCCGTGCTCGTGCGCGTAACGCACCGCCTGCGCCCGGGTCCCGCATCCGGTCTTCGCGAAAATCCGGTTCACGTGCGTCTTCACTGTCGCCTCGCTGACCTGCAGTTCCCGCGCGATCTCCCGGTTCCCCCGCCCCGCCGCGACGTGTTTCAGCACGTCCACCTCCCGCGCCGTCAGCCCGTCCTCCGGCGGCGCGGCCGGACGCCGGGCCGCGGCCAGCAACGTCCGCTGCACCGCCAGATCCATCACGGTCTGCCCAGCCGCCGCCGCATGGATCGCCCGGCCGATCTCGTCGCCATTCGCCGCCTTGGTCACGTAACCGACCGCGCCCGCGTCCAGCGCGCGCACGATCGACGCGCTGTCCGCATAAGTCGTGAGCACGACGACCCGGGTGCCGGGCAACTCCGTGACAATCCGCCGAGTCGCCGCGGCCCCGTCGCAGCGCGGCAGATCGAGGTCCATCAGCACCACGTCGGGCTGCAGCCGCACGGTTTCCTCGATCGCCGCGAGACCGTCGCCCGCCTGTCCGACGACCTCGATGTCCGGCAGCAGCCCGACCAGCAGCACCAGGCCCTCCCGCACCGCGGGCTGGTCCTCGGCCACGAGCACGCGCACGATCGTCATGCCGGGATCCTCACCGACAACCGCCAGCCCGCGCCGTCCGGGCCCGCGGTCACCTCGCCGCCGACCAGTTCCGCGCGCTCGCGCAAGCCGGTCAGGCCGTATCCGGCCCCGGGCAGACCGCTGCCGGAACCGGTCCGGTTGACGACCGTCATCGCCACCTCACTGTCCAGATAGGACAGTCCAATCGATATTGGTGCACCGGCGGCGTGCTTGCGGGCATTGGAAAGTCCTTCTTGGACAGTGCGGTAGAGCAGCAGGGTGACGTCCGCGGGGAGTTCGCGCGGCTCGCCGGTCACTTGGATCGAAGCGTTGTCCGGCAGCGAGCCGAACAACTCCGGCAACGCCATCGGATCACCGCGCAACGCGTGCACCGCTCGACGCGTCTCGATCAAGCCGTCCTGCGCCAACTGTCCGGCCTTCTGCACACAAGCGGCGAGTTTTTCGTCCGGAGACGGCAATTCGGCCACCAGCCGCGCCGCCGCCTGCAAATGCAGCGACAGCGCCGAGAGCGAATGCGCCTGGATGTCGTGGACCTCCCGCGCCAGCCGGGCGCGTTCCTCCAGCGTCGCGCCCCTGGCCACAGCTTCCTGGGTGAGCCGGGTCTGATCCAGCAGGTCGCGGGCTTGCCGTGCCTGCACCCGGTACTGCCGCCGGTTCAGTCCGAGCAGCACCACGACGGCCACCGCGAGCGCGTTCCCCGCCACGAGCCCGCCCGGCTGCCCGGCGAGATACCCGCCGACAGTGGCTGCGACCCCCGCGACCGCAGCCACCGTGATGATCTCCGCCGGGCGGATCGCCGCCAGCGAGGACAACACCAGCAAGGACAGGCAGAGCAACGACGGCCCGGTAAGACTTTGGTCCGCCACCGTCACGACCGTGCCGAACAGCGCGGCCAGCGAGAGCAGCACGCCAGCCGCGCGCGGCCAGCGCAGGTCCAGCAGCCCGAACGCGAGGCCACTCGCGGCGGACGCCGCCAACGGCACCCACTCCCACTCCGCACCGGGCCGAGCGGTGACGAGGATCGCGACGAAGACGACCGGCGTGAGCAGCCGCATCACCACCAGCGGCAGCCGACTCATCGCATCCCCTCCCCTGGGCTTCTTCGCTGCTCAGCGTAGTCAGACCCGCACCGGCCGCACGTCATGGACGGCGTCCAGCCGCCGGGCGCGCCACAGCACCCCGCCGGCCCGCACCGCGACCATGGCCAGCGCCATCAGCACGAAGAACAGGCCGACGCCGTCCTCGTCCAGCTGCGTGCTGACCAGGAACTCGCCGACCTTCGCGGCGAACGAGCGGACGTTCTCCACCGCCCACACGAACACCAGCCGTCCCACCAGCACGGCGAGCCAGATCAGCAGGTACGGCCAGCCCGCCCAGGTCTGCACGCGCCCGGTGACCGGACTGCGCTCCACCCGGGTGGTCGCGATCAGCCCCGCGCCGGCGGCCGCCCCGACGACGGCCCCGACCAGGCCGGCCGCCACGTTCGGCCCGGTGAGCGAGATGCCTCCGGTGAAGTACAGGACTCCGATGACGGTGCACGAAACGAACGGCGTGATGCCCATGACCAGGTTGTGCCGACGGCGGCCCACCTGGGTGAAAAGAACGAGGGAGAGCAGGATCCCGCCCATGATGAGAGCGTCGGTCATCGCGGCCTTCTTCTCAGTCAGGCGGGCCGGAACACCCGCCTCGCCGACGCTAGGGCGCGGAGCCCGCCGGATCGTCCAACCATCGACCGATTCAGGGTGGACGTGACGTACACCCGGAATACCGGGAAAGGCACGCCCGCGCCGGTACACTGTGGAGCGTCAGCGGCCGAAGACGGCTGGGCGCGATCAAAAGCCGTGGAGCCGGACAAACGATGATTCCCGCATTGCTGGTCCTCTCGGCCGCGGTCCTGATGCGCGCGCTCGCGGCCAAACAGCTCGACCGGTGGAACATCGCCGCGCCAGTGCTGATGGTGCTGTGCGGAGTCGCGACCGCGCTGTTCGCGAATCCGGGAAAACTGCTCGAGCTCTTCGACACCGAAATCGCGCAGCACGTCGCCGAACTCATTCTCGCGATGCTGCTTTTCGTCGACGCCACCGAGGTCCGCGGCGGACGGCTGTGGGGACACGCGCCCGGTCTCGTCGCACGGGTGCTGTTCCTCGCGCTGCCGCTGAGCCTCGGGCTCGCCATGCTGGTCGGCTGGGCGTTCTTCCCGGAACTGTCGTGGCCGTTGCTGCTGATCGTCGCGTGCATCGTCATCCCGAGCGATTTCGCCGCCGCCGAACGCGTCGTACGGGACAAGACTCTGACGCCGCAAGTGCGCAGCGTGCTGAACGTCGAAAGCGGTTACAACGACGGTTTGGTGTCGCCGCTGTTCCTCTTCGCACTCATTCTCGCGCGCAGCGACAATACGGCGAATACCGCAGGAAAAGCGCTCGCGACCGCGTTGCCGTTCGCGCTCAAGGCCATCGCCGCCGGCGCGATCATCGGCGCGGTGATCGGTTTCCTGCTGTTCCTCGCCGTCCGCTCCGGCTGGACTTCCGGGCAGGGGCGGCGCATCGCGATCCTGACGACTCCCCTGCTGACCTACGCGGCCACTGTGGCCATCGACGGCAACGGATTCGTCGCCTGTTTCGTCTCCGGGATCGCCTTCCGCTACGTCTACCGCGCCTTCGCCGCGCGGCACCTCCGCACCTCGGACAGCGCCGCCCGGGAGCACTTCGCCCGGCCGTCGGAGGATCTGCAGCTGCTCGAAGAGGTCACCGGAATCCTGACGATGGCGATGTGGTTCGTCGTCGGCGGGGCCGCGGTGGTCATGGTGTCCTTCGGCGTGCCGTGGGAGCCGGTCGTGTTCTGTCTCCTCGCGCTGACCGTCCTGCGGATCCTCCCGGTGATGCTGTCGCTGACGCGGACCCGGATGCCGCTGCGGGACCGGTTCCTCGTCGGCGCGCTCGGCCCGCGCGGCACAACGTCGATCGTCTTCGGGCTGCTCGCGATCAACGGCCTGACCGGCGAGGCAGGCGACCTCGTGCTGACGCTGACGGTGGTCTGCGTCCTCGGCAGCGTGGCCCTGCACGGGCTCGGGTCGACACCGCTCATCGCCCGGTTGATGACTCCGCGGGCGCACCGACAGTCCGAGTAAAACACACTCAGAGTAACCGCCGCTCGCTTTCGTAATTCCCAGCTGTTACACAGGTTTCGCGGGAGAATCTCCCCCGCACGGGTGGTCTATCGGATTTTCCCGTAGCGTTCCGTGACCGCCAGCAGAGTAAGGGTCAAGCGCGACGCATCCCGTCGCAGTTCCGCGCAGAGGACCCCGCTCATGTCCGCACCCACGCTCGCCGAATCCCAGGCCGGACGGCATCGTTCCGGCAGCGTGCGCGTCGTCGCCGTCATCCCCGCGCACGACGAAGAACCGCAGATCGCGCACACCGTCGCCGCGCTGCGCAAGCAGGACCGGGCTGTGGACGAGGTCTTCGTCGTCGCCGACAACTGCACCGACGACACCGCCGGAGCCGCTTCGGCGGCCGGAGCCCGGGTCCGGCCGTCCGAAAACAACACGCACAAGAAGGCGGGAGCGCTGAACCAACTGCTCGCCTGGCTCCTGCCGCGCCTGGACGAGGATGACGTCATCCTCGTCCAAGACGCGGATTCCACTTTGGACCCGCAGTTCGTGAGCACCGCCCTGCGCCACCTCGACCACGGCTACGGCGGCGTCGGCGGGGTGTTCCGCGGCGGTCCGGGCGGCGGGTTCGTCGGCCACCTGCAGCGCAACGAATACGCCCGCTACGCCCGCGACGTCCACCGGCTGCACGGAAAATGCCTGGTACTGACCGGAACCGCGGCGATGTTCCGGGTCAGCACCCTCCGCGAGGTCTCCGCCGCACGACTCGCCGGACGCCTGCCCGCAGGCGACGGCAGCGGCGAAATCTACGACACCACCGTGCTCACCGAAGACAACGAACTCACCTTCGCCCTGCTGCACCTCGGCCACCGGGTGATCTCGCCCAGCGCCTGCACGCTGGAAACCGAGGTCATGACGACCTGGGGTGCACTGTGGACACAGCGTTTGCGATGGAAGCGCGGCGCGGTGGAGAACTGTGTCCAATATGGACTCACGCGCGTCACGTGGCGGTACTGGGCAGGCAGCTGCTGACCATCGCCGGTGTCCTGGTCAGCGGAATCTACCTGACCGCCCTGGCTTTGGCCCTCTCGTACGGCGGCCTGCACCTCAACCCGTGGTGGCTCGGCATCTCGGCGATCTTCGTGGTGGAACGAGTCGTGACGGTGCGGTACCGCGGCTGGCGCCGCATGCTGCTCGCTGCCTCCATGTACGAACTGGTCCTCGACTATTTCCTGCAGGCCTGCCATCTCAAGGCGTACGCGGACGCGCTCCTGCGCACCCGCAAGAACTGGTGAACACCGAGACGGAAACGAGAACCCCATGTACCAGAAAATCGGCGCGGCCTCGGCGGCCGGAGTGACCAGCGGACTCGCCTTCACCGGAGTGAACGCGATGTGGCTGCTGCTGGCCGGGTTCGCGTTGCTGGCGGCGGGAACCGCGTTGCTGCGGATCCTGCCGAGGGTGCGCGAGCAGAGCCGGTGACTTCGCTACCCTGAGCGCCCATGCCAGGAACTTATTAATCCTGAGCTCCCCCGAGTGCCGGAGGCGCGCATGCCGAGCGAGATCGACCTGCGCCCCGCCGCGACCGCGGACAGCGACTTCTGTTTCCAGCTGCATCGAGCCGCGTTAGGCGAGCATGTCGCCGCGATCTGGGGCTGGGACGACGAAATCCAGCGCCGCTACCACGACCGCGCCTTCACTCCCGGCCAATGGCAGGTGATCACGGTCGACGGAGCGGACGCGGGCCTGCTCGTGGTCGAGTACCGGCCGACAGAGATCTACCTCGGCCGGATCGAACTCGGCCCTCGCTGCCAGAACCAAGGGATCGGCGGACGGCTGCTCCGGTGGCTGATCGGCGTCGCGGCGGAGCGGAGGCAGGAAATCGTGCTCGAGGTCCTCGCGGTCAACACCCGCTCACACGCGTTCTACCTGCGGCACGGGTTCCGCGAAACCGGCCGGCGGGAACGGAAAATCCTCCTGGCCCGCGACCCGGACCAGGAGGATTGACCACATCGGCCGCCCCGGTCAGCCCGCGTCCGTCACCGTCCCGGTGAGATCGATGTCCCGGCCGGATTCCGTCATGTGCAGCAAGACGTGCTTCGCCGGATCAGCCCCGTCGTGGCGGACCGTCGGAATCGTCAGGTCGGCGCTCAGCTTCCCCGCCATGATCTGCACGCCCAGCGTCACCCCGGTCTCCGACAACGGCTGTGGCTTCTTCGGGTCCAGGCGGTGCTCGATCAGCCACTGCGGGTCGATGTCCGAGGTCATCAGTTCCGGCCCGGTCTTCGGCGCCTTCACCTCCGCCGTCAGGTAGAGGTCCGAATCGGCCACAGTGGACAGATTGACCGGCCAGGCCAGCACGCCGCCCTCGACCGTCGACGCGTCCGTCTTGCCGACGCTCACCTCCGGCTCCGGGTCGTCGTTCTCGACGTTCACCGCGCCCTCGGCCGCTCCGACAACCGTGCCGTGAGTCGCTTTCACGTCGGCCAGCAGCCGGTACGGCCAGCTCCACCGGGTGTTCCCCACGACCGTCGCGGGCAGGTCGAGCGTGTGCTGCCCCGGCGCGAGCGTGACCGCCTGGTACGTCCACTTCTCCCTCGGCGAGAGCGAATCGGCCCGGAAGACCCGCACCGAACCGCCGCCGTCCCCGGTCACCGTGACCGGGATCTGGTACGTCTTCGAGCCGGAATCGCCTTCCTTGACCGTCATCGACCCGAGGTCGACACGGGTCAGCGGGGCCGGGTTCGGGTCGGGCAGGCCGGGCCGCCACGCGTACGCGTCCAGCAGCCACGCCTCGTCGCCCGCCTTCCGCGGCGTCAGCTCCAGACCGGCCACCTCCAGATACGGCGGCAGCGGGACCCGGACTTCCTGGCCCCAGAACGATTTCGTCCGTTCGGTCCCGGCCAGCCCGGCCACCGTCACCGCACCCAGCTTCGTGCGCTTGCCGCGCGCATCGGTGACCGCGACGTCGAACGACTCGGCCGGAGCGTTCTCCGGCGCGATGATCCGCATCGCCAACGCCCGCGCGCCGCTCGAAGAAACCGGGCCGGGCAACTGGATCTTCGCCGGCACGCCAGCCGCCGCCGAACGCACGTGCACGGCGGTCCGCGTCGGATCAGGCGCGTCCTCGAGCCCGACGAAATGCGGCGACTTGGAAGCACCGGAATTCGTGAGGCACCGCTGATCCGGACCGACCTGCTGACAGACGTCGCCGCTGCCGGTGACCTTCGTCGACGAATCCGGGACCAGCACCGGAGTCCGCGCACCGCCGAGAGCGTGCGTCAACACGTGTGCCGGATCGGCGGACGGCGCACGCACGCCGGAACCGTCCAACAACGGCTGCACCCGCAGATCGTGGTTCTGGAACAGCTGTGCCGCCGCAGCGACATAGGTCGCGCCGACCGCCCGCTGCTGCGCGTCCGTCAACCGCGCGGGCACGCCAGGCGAGCAATTCGGATCCGGCTGCGGAGAATAGAAATCGTCCTGCGCCGGGGCCACCGCAACGCCCGGAGTCCATTCGGCATTGAAGAAGTTGTGGTTCGCACCCGAGACATACAGCGCGCTGTGCAAGGCCGTGTCCCGGCTGACGCCGCGTGCCGCGTCGATGTACTGCTGCCCTTGAAGATCCGAGACGTCGCCGTCGCACGAGGGCAGGAAGGTGACCGACGGGACGTCCGGCGTCGGGTTGAGCCCGAACACGGTCGGCGCGATGAGCACGTCACCGCGGATCTTCCACCGGACCGGCCCGGAGAACCCGGTGTCGCCCGGCGGCGGATACAAACTGTCCATCGCGGCGCGGTTGACGCCCTCGCCGCCGCGAGAATGCCCGACCAGCAACACGTTCGACAGATCCGCCGCCGGGGACTCCTTCACGATCGCCGGAGCGGTCGAACGAGCACTGCCCGACCAATCCGCCCAATGCGCGAGGTGCAGCCGGACCAGCGACGACCGGGCCTGCGCACCGCCGTCCTGCGCCGCGTGGTCGAGCGCGTTGATCGCGTCGGCCGAGATGGACACCGTCACGAATCCCTGCGACGCCAGCAGTTCCTGGGTCTGCAGGTAGCCGCGGTAGCTCGGGATCGGCAGCATCCCGGCCTTGCACGGCCACTCCGGCGAATAGTCTTCCGGATCGGTCGGGTTGTAGCAGGGCTGGTGCCTGCCGTGCAGGAACACCACCAGCGGCCGGTTCCCCGGCGCGTGTTTCGGCGCGACGACCAGGCCCTGCATCTCGATCGGCCCGTCCAGCCCCGGCAGCCGCACCGGGTCGAGCGAGTACTCGCCCTTGACCGTCGAGAACTGCCCGGGTTTACCGGGATCCACCGCATTAGCGGGCAACGCGGGCAGCGGCGCCGGGGCCGGTTGGTCCGCCGCCGCCTTGGGCGCTTCGGTCAGCGAACGCCCGCCGACGCGCGCCTCGAGCCCGCGCACATCGCCGATCCCGCCGGCCGGCAGCGAGAACGTCCGCAGATCCGCCCGAGGCTGGGCACGGCCGAGCAGCTTCCCGCCGGACCAGAACTCCACCGCACCGTCGCCGAACAGCGGCTTCGGCGCCGTCCAGACCAGCTGGCCGTCCGCGACGCGCCATTCAGGCGACGCGGATGGGCCAGCGGCTGGACGCGCCGCCGCGGCGGGCTGTGCCACCGTGACCGCCAGTACGGCGGCTGCCGCGATGGGGACAAATTTGCGCAGAAGGACCTTCACTGGGTGCTCCCTCCCCGATGATCTTTCCTTTCTACCGGGAGAGCGACCGCTCGTGCCAGGCGTTCAGGCCCGGCTTTCCGGCAGCGAACCGGTCCTCAGCCCGGCGACGACGATCTCGCCGAACGCGTCGCCGATCTGCCGGGGCGTCGTCGCGCCACGCCGATCACCGCGAACGCGAGCACCCGCGCGGTCGCGACCGGTTTGCATGCGCCGCTCTCGATCCCGCGCTCGACCACCTGGGTGACGAGCTCTTCGAACTCGTCGCGCTTGCGCTCGATCGAGGCGAACGTCGTGCTGGAGAGAAACCGGCGCTCCTGCTGGAAAATCGAGATCTCGGACCGGTAAATGCCGATCGGCGAGCACCTCGCGGATCCGCCGCAGCTGGAAATCCATGAACTGGTCGTGGATTTCGCGCAGCACGTCCTCCCTGGTCTCGAAATGGCAGGAGAAAGCGCCTTTGGTGAGCTTCGCATCGCGCCAGGGCAGAAGTGCCGCGATCGCGCACCCGCACCAACCGGCTGACACGAACGGAGCAACGCATCCCGAGCGTTCAGACCCGCATAGTCGTCTCCGCCCACTCCTCAAAGGAGGTCAGCGGAATCCCGAGCTCGCGCGCGAACTCGGGCCGCGCGGGCTGGCCGATCTCGTTCAGCATCGTGTGCGAGAACCCCATCGGCGGCATCCCCGCAGCGAGCGCTTCGTCGACAGTCATGTCCGGCACCGCCAACGGCACCCCCAGCACGCGAGACAGCACTGGCGCGATCTCCGTCATCGTCCGGTAGTCGCTCGCCAATTCCAGTTCGACCCGGTCAAACCGCTCCGGTTCGGCGATAGCCGCGGCAGCCGCGCGGCCGATGTCGCGCACCGCCACCAGCGACAACCGGGTCTCCGGACGCAGGATCGTCACCAGCCCGCCCTCGATGCCGCGCGGGAACACGTACTGCAGGGACGGCAGGAAGTTCTCCATGAAAAACCCCGGCTTGAGCAGCGTCCACCTCGGGAACCCGGCTGCCCGGAGCCGATCCTGGACCGCCGCCTTGGCCTCCATCGTCGGCGCCAGGAACGCCCAGCGCTCCTCGGCCAGTTCCGGCGACCCCGCCCCGCTCACCGAGGTGTGCACAAACTGCGGCACGCCCGCTTTCTCCGCTGCGTCAACAAGGTTGATCCCCTGAGCCGCCTCTCCCGCGAAGTCCGGCTCCGGCCCGCTCATGTCCGGCATCTGCACGCTGAACACCGCCCGCACGCCCTTCACCGCGGGCGCCAGCCCGTCCCGATCACGCAAATCCCCGACGACGAGTTCGGCGCCCAACGCCTCGACCGCCTTCGCCCGCTCCGCCGCCGGATCCCGGACCAGCGCGCGAACCGGCACGCCCGCCGCCAGCAACTCGCGCGCGGTCGCGCCGCCCTGCCGTCCCGTCGCGCCGACGACCAGTACCGGTGCTTGCTCAACCATGACTCTCCCTCGGAACACTAAGTGGCGGACCCCGCCGTTTCGTGTCCGCTACGATACGGCGGGGCCCGCCACTTAGCAAACCCGGAGGTCACGCCATGCCCGGCCAGCAACGCGCAGACGCACGACGCAACTACGCGCGGATCTTGGAGGTGGCCGAGGAGGAGGTCGCCGCACACGGGGCGAACGCGTCGCTGGAACAGATCGCGCGGACGGCCGGAGTCGGCTCCGCGACCGTGCGGCGGCACTTCCCCACCCGGCACGCGCTGCTGGAAGCGGTCTCGCAGGAACGGATCGCCTTGCTGGCCGGCCGCGCACAGGAGCTGGCCGGGGAATCCGACAGCCGCCGCGCGCTCCTGGAATGGCTGGACGACGTCGTCAGCTACTGCGTAACCGCCCGCGGCCTCGCGGCGGCCCTGGCGTACGACACGCCCGACCCGGCGCACGGGAACTCCTGCTCGATGACGCTGGAGGAGTCCGCGGCCCCGTTAGTCGCGCGCGCCGCCCGCGACGGGGCGGTCTCGCCGGGGGTGACCGTGGGCGACCTGATCGCGTTGATCGTCGGCATCACCTTGACGACCGAACGCCACCCCGACCCGGCCGCGGAGGCCAGCCGCCTGTTCCGGATCGCGGTGGCCGGGATCAGCCCGGAAAGCTAGTGCGCTCGTCGCCGGTTCTCACCGCTGCTCACAACACTCCGCACCCCGGCGAGCAGCAATTCCAGCCCGAACGCGAACCGCTCCTCGAAGTCGAGCATCGACTCCATCGGCCCCGACTCCAGGTGCGCGTACTGCCGCGTCCCCAAAACCCCCATCAGCACGTCGATTTCGTCGCCGCTCGCGCCCTGCTCCTCGAGCGTTTCCCCGAGCACGTAGCAAAACACCGCGCCCGCCGCCCAGATCGCTTGTTTCCGCGGCAGTCCGGAAGCCAGCAGGCAGCCGAGCAGAGTGTCCACATAGGTCAGATTGCTGCGCTTGGCCGCGTAGTTCCCGCCGACGATCCGCGCCCCGTCGCGATGCGCGAGCAGCGCCGTGCGCAATCCGGCGGCCAAGCTCCGCACCCGGCTTTCCCAGTCGCCGTCCTCGGCGGGCAGGTCCGCGACCGCGCCGGCGAGGATCGCCTCGGCCATTTCGTCGATCAGCGCGTCCTTGCCGGCGAACAGCCGGTAGATCGCGGGCAGGTGCAGGCCCATCCGGTCGGCCAGCTGGCGCATGGTGAGCGCCTCCAGCCCGCCCGCGTCGACCAGGTCCAGCGCCTCGGCCACCGCCCGCTCGGCCCGCGTCGCCGCGATTCCCGCCCGTTTCGCCTCGGTTGACATGTTAACGATGTTACCAATACTCTCGACCAGGCAGCAAGTAACAACGTTAACAAAAGGAGGGAAGCCGATGACTCCGCAAGCCGGAACCGCCGGGAAGCTGGACGTCGCCGTCCGGCAGCTGCGCTGGGAAGCCGACGGCGTGGTCTCGCTGGACCTGGCGGACCCGACCGGGAAACCGCTGCCGAGCTGGGAACCCGGTGCGCACGTCGACCTCGTGCTGCCGAACGGCCTCGAGCGCCAGTACTCGCTCTGCGGCCCGCCCGGCGAACGCGCGTACTACCGGATCGGCGTCCGCCGGGAACGCGCGAGCCGCGGCGGTTCGGAATACGTGCACGCATTTCTCCGTCCCGGCCAGCGCGTCTCGATCAAGGGCCCGCGGAACAATTTCGCCTTCCACCCCGCCAAGTCGTACGTCTTCGTGGCGGGCGGCATCGGCATCACCCCGATCCTGCCGATGGTCCGCGCCGCCGAAGCCCGGGGCGCGGACTGGCAGCTGTACTTCGGCGGCCGCACCAGCGCGTCGATGCCGTTCCTCGACGAACTCCGCGGCTACGGCGAGCGCGTGCGCTGCCACTCCTCGGACACCACCGGCCGGATTCCGTTGACTGAGCTGGAAAGGCCCGTCGCGGCGGGCGCGAAGGTCTACGCCTGCGGCCCGGCATCGCTGCTGTCCGATTTGGACACCGCAGCGGCGAACTGGCCTCCCGAAGCATTGCGGATGGAACGCTTCAAAGCCCCGCAAGCCGCTCCGGCGGAAAACAAGCCGATCGAAGTGGAATGCGCGGCCTCGAAGAAAACCGTGTCCGTCGGCGCCGACGAAAGCATTGTCGGCGCACTCGAAAAGGCGGGGATCCGACCGGTGACCTCGTGCCGGTCCGGCATCTGCGGTTCGTGCGAGACCAAGGTGCTCGACGGCGTCCCCGACCACCGCGACGGGATCCTCTCCGCAAGCGAACAAGCGGCGGGCGACCGGATGTTCGTCTGCGTGTCCCGCGCCCGCACCCCACGACTGGTCCTCGACCTGTGACGGGAGAAATCATGACCACCGCGGCAGACGCCTACGTCCCGATCACCATGACGCGCGTCCGGGAAATCATCGGTTTCCCGGACCAGTTCATCGCCGAGAAAAAGGAACCGCACCTCGGCGAATTCGCCATGCGGTTCATCGCGCACAGCACGTTCTTCTGCGCCGCCACTGTCGGCGCGGACGGCCTCATGGACGTCGGCCCGAAAGGCGACCCGCCCGGTTCGGTGCGGATCCTCGACCCGTGGACGCTCGCCATCCCCGACCGTCCGGGCAACAAACTCGCCGACACCTTCGAGAACATCACCGCCAACCCGTCGATCGGGCTCGTCTTCTTCGTGCCCGGCCTGCGCGAGGTGATGCGGGTCAACGGCGACGCCTTCGTCACCGACGACCCGGAACTGCTGGGCATGCTCAGCGCGGACGGCAAACCCGCCGTGCTCGCGACGATCGTGCGCGTGCGCGAAGTGTTCGGACAGTGCGGAAAGGCCATTATCCGCGCGAAACTGTGGGAGGGCGACACCCGCGGGCTCGCCGAGGCCACCACCCTCGGCGGCGATTTCTACACCCTCTCCATCGCCGAGCAAGCGCAAAAGATGAACAACAGCCTCGGCGACCTCGTCAGCGGCGCCCTGTACGACGTGATCGACGACAAGTACCAGAACGACTTGTTCTAAACTCCGTTGCTCCCGCCACGAAGCCCTGCCTAGTATCCGATTCGTGCGATCTCGACCGTCCTTCGTCACCGACGCCGCCATCACCCGCGCGCTCGCCGAACATTGGCAGCCCGTCTCCGAGATCGTTTACCTGCCTTGGGGTTTCGGCGCGCACCACTGGCGCGCCGACACTCTGTTCGTCACGCTGGACCAGCTCGAACCCCGGCACACCGCAGCGTCGCTCGAAAGCACCTACACGAGCGCAGCCGAACTGGCCGCCTCGGGGCTCGAGTTCGTCTGCGCGCCAATACCCGCGCGATCCGGCCAGTTCACAGTGGACACCGGCGTCGGCGCACTCAGCGTCACCCCGATGCTGAACGGCCGCAGCCCCGCGGAAGCCGAAGTCGACAAACCGGCAATCCTCGCCGCGCTGGACGCCCTGCACCACACCCCGCCACCCGCCGGACTGCGCCGCTGGTCCCCGCAAGTCGGCCCGGACTTCGCCGACGAACTGCGATCCCGCACCGCCGAACCGTGGACGTCCGGCCCGCTGGCCGAAGAAGCCCGCACCGCCCTCGCCGCCCGCGCCGACGCGATCAACCACTGGAACGCCCGCTACCTGCGACTCGCCGCGCTCGCCGCCTCCCGCCGCGACGCCTGGGTCCCCACCCACGGCGAACCCCACAACGACAACCAGGTCCTGACCCCGGACGGCCTGCGCCTGGTCGACTGGGAAAGCCTCGCCGTCGCCCCGCGCGAACGCGACTACGCCGACCTGCCCGACACCGCGGGCCTGGACCCGGAAATGGTCGAACTGTTCGCCCTCGACTGGCGGCTGTCGGAACTGCGCGAGTACGCGGACTGGTTTTCCGCACCGCACACCGGGACCGAGGATGACCGCATCGCGCTGGAAGGCCTGCACGAGGAATTGGCGGCCTAAGGTCATCGGATCCCGGTGACGGCGTCCGGTCGGCCGAGCCGCCCTTGAGTTGACTGGTAGCGGCCAGGCGGTCCAGTTGGCCCGGCGGGCAGAGCTTGCGGTTGTGCATCCCCCGGTGTCCGCGAACAGGTAAGCGTGGGCGTAGATCTGGCGCTTGCGCGTCCACCCGCAACGCACGACCGGGGCAGCTCAGGATTGCCTAGTCGCCGCGCAGAGTCCGGCCGTCCAGATGCACCCCGACGGTCACGAGGACCAGCTGGACGGCTAAGTACCCAGCAATTCCGGCACAAAAATCTCCTCAACCGTCATCAACCGCCGAGACAACCCCTGCTCGAAGTGCCACCGCAAGAACGCCTCCACCGACAGCCGGTTCTTCTCGATCCCGTACGGCCACCAATCCTCCCCGAACAACCGGCGATTCTCGTCGTACAACGCACTGAACCACGGCACCATCCCCGCATCCCCCATATGATTGAAGATCCGCCCACGCCGGTAGTCCGCCATCGCCATTTCCTTAGCGTCGACAAACCCCCGATACAGCCGCTCCGCCAGCCTCGGATGCTCCGCCAGCAGATCCCGCCGGACCACGACCGCATGCATAATCGGCCGAATCCCCGTGCGCCGGTAATACTCCCGCTCCACACTCACGTAATCCGGGAACAACTGCGCGACCTCCGGTGAATCCTCCCGAATCCCGCGCGGCGGATCCGCGGAAATAACCGCGTCGATCTCGCCGCTCTCGAGCATCGAACCGAGCGCTTTCCCCGCCGGAGCCTGCCGCACGTCCGCTTCCGGAGGATGCAGCCGGGGCACGAAGTCGAACCATTCCATCGGCCAGTCGAACCCGCCGATCACCCACCGGCTCTGTTCCGGCCGCACGCCGTACTCATCGGACAGCATGCCTTTCGCCACCACGCCCGCGTCGTGCCCGTAGGTCGCGAACTCGCCGATCGTCTTGCCGATCAAGTCCCGCGGCGCCTGGATGCCGCTGCGGACGTTGACGTAGATCGCCGAGTGCCGGAACTGCCGATTCGGAAACACCGGCAGCGCGACGAACGGCGGATCCGGCAGGTCCAGGGTGCGCAGGTAGAAGGTCAGGCCCAGTTCGGCGACGGCGAACTCGCGCCCCCGCACCATCCGTTCGAACAGGTCCGAGACGATGTCGGCGGTGTGCAGGGTCGCGTCGACGCCGTCGAAGCGGACCCGGCCGTCGAACAGCGGGCGGGTGTTGTCGTAGCGGTACAGGCCAAGGTCCAGCCGCAGGTCAGCCATCAGGAACCCCTCTCCGTCCCTTCCGACACTAAACGCGTTTACTATCGAGAGGCAACCGCTACGATGCCTCCCGATGGACAAGGACGCGCTCTCCGAACTCTTCGCCACCGCCTCGCTCGGCGCCCCCGAGAACGCGGTGGGTTTCGTCATGTGGCGCGTCGTGCACCGCTACGTCCGCGAGGTCGACCAGGCGCTCGCCGCGCTCGACCTGACGCATCTGCAGTTCCAGACGCTCGCGCTCGCCGCCTGGCTGAACCGCACCGGCGGCCCGGTCACCCAATCCGGTCTCGCGACCTCCGGCGACATCCACCCGATGCAGGTGTCGCAGATCCTGAAAACGCTGGAGCGCAAGGGATTCGTCGCCCGCGCGCGCAGCGACGACGACATCCGCGCCAAACGCGTCGAGGTGACCGACCCCGGCGCGGCCGCCCTGCGCGCCGCGTTGCCGCTCGTGATCGAGGTGCAGCACCGGATCTTCGGCGACGAGGGACTGCCCGGCGGAAATCTGCTGAACACCTTGCTGCGCCTGGACAACGCCTGACCGCGGCGACCGGTGCTACGGTGTAAGTGCACGGTAACCCGTCTCGGGGAGGGACGACATGCCGGGAACTTTCACCGACCCCAAAGCCCAGGAACGCTACTTCGCCGCGTACGCGAAGGTCCTGCGAAAGTGGCCGGTTCCCTCGGAGGAACTGGATATCACGACGAAGTTCGGCCCCACCCGCGTCCGGCGCAGCGGTCCCGAACACGGCACGCCGATCGTCCTGCTGCACGGCATCATGGGCTCGTCCCTGTCGTGGTACCCGCACCTCGCCGAACTGGCCGCCCGCCACCCGGTCTACGCCATCGATTCGATCGGCGAACCAGGGCACTCGGTCGAGACCGCCTCCGCCAGCACCGACGAGGACCTCGCCGAATGGCTCTCCGAGGTCCTCGCCGGCATCAGCCAGGAGAAGGTCTGCCTCGCGGGCGTCTCGCGCGGCGGTTTCCTGGCGCTGAACCTCGCGACCCGTTCCGCCGACCAGATCGCGGGCGTCATCGGGCTGGAACCGGCCGGATTCGCGGCGATCAGCGTCCCGAAGTTCATCCTTTGGAGTTTCAAGGAGATCTTCCCGTGGCTGCTGCCCGCCGCGGTCCAGCGCCGGATCGTCGCCGGCGACCCGGCCGTGCGGCACACCTTGCGGCCGCTGCTGTTCGCCGCCTTCAAATACAAAGCGCAACTACCGCCGCAGCACGTCTTCACCGACGCCGAGCTTCGCGCGATCGAAGTCCCCGTCCGGCTGGTCCTCGGCGAACGCAGCCACATCCACCGCGCACGACAGGTCGCCGCGCGCATCGCGACGCTGAATCCCCGCATCAGCACGGAAATCGTGCCAGGAACCACTCACGCGCTGACGCTGCAGCAACCCGAACTCGTCACCGCCCACGTTCTTGACTTCGCCGAAGCGGACCCGGGCTGACATCAGACCTGTCGGGCAGTCGCCATCGCCCGCTCGGTCTCCCAGAACGCGCGCATCGAAACGACCAGCCCGTCCTCGTCGACCCGGTAGACGAACACCCCGTCGGTGTCGACGCGGTAGCCGCCGGGCAGAAACGTCGTGATGGTGCCGACGTTCGCGACCTCCGAACCCGCCGCGTGCGAATCGCGGATCACGAACTCGAACTTCTCGACGTTGCCGATCGTCTTGTCCCAGAAGGCGGAAAGGCCGTCGCGCCCGTGATGGCCCTTGCCCTCCTCGTCGAACATCGACGGCCCGACCGGGTCCTCGACGACCGCGTCCGGGGCGAACAGTGCGAGCCAGCCGTCCTTGTCCCCGGCGGTCGCCGCCGTCATCGACTTGAACGCCGCCTCCCGCGCGGGCGGCTGCTGCGCCGCGGGGTCCCAGCAGACCTCGACTCCCATGTCACTCCTCGATTTTCGCGATGATCTCGTCGCCGAACTTGCGGATCGCGTCGACCTTCGGGCGCAGCTCCGCGTCGAATCCGTGCCCCTCGAACACCCACGGCATGGTGATCGCGTCGGTGACGCCCGCCTCGGCCTGCTCGCGGAACCCGTCGAGCCCGAACCGGTCGACGCACACCGCCTGGAACTCGAACGGGTCGTCGGCGCGCCCGCGCTCGGCGAGCAGGCCCTTCAGCTTGCCGATGGTCTCGCGCAGCTGGTCGAGCGTCATCATCGCGGACGACCAGCCGTCCGCGACGCGCGCGGCCCGGCGCAGCGCGACGTCGGTGTGCCCGCCGATGTAGAACGGCACGCGCGACGGCGGCGCCGGGCTCATCTTGAGCTTGTCGAAGTCGAAAAACTCGCCGTGGAACTCGACCATGTCGCCGCTCAGGATCAGCCGCAGCACCTCGATCGCCTCGTCGAACCGTTTGCCGCGCCGCGCGTACGGCGCGCCGCACCATTCGAATTCCTCCGGCGACCAGCCGATCCCCAGCCCGAGGCCGAACCGTCCGCCGGTCAGCGCGGCGACCGAGTTGACCTGGCGGGCGAGCAGCACCGGATTGCGCGAGCCGAGTTTCAGCACCGACGTGTAGAACTGGATCCGCTCGGTCACCGCGCCCATCGAGGCGGTCGCGACCAGCGGGTCGGCCCAGGGCGTGTTCTCGTCCCAGAACCGGCTGCCGTCGGGGGTGTAGGGATAGTCGGCGGACACTTTCTCGGAGTAGAAGAGCGAATCGGGCAGCACGATCGAGGAGAACCCGGCCTCCTCGGCGGCGCGGGCCAGGCCGCTCAGCTGGTCGAGCGGGCTCATCGCGATCGACAAGGAGAACTTCATGCCGCGGACTATAACGTGTTCTAGTTTTGTCGGCCACCGCCCGATCGGAGGCGCCGCCGGGAACTCTCCGCGCACGGTCCGCGTTGTCCGTTTCAGAGACGGCTGCCCGGCCGTCGCGTCAGATCGAGACACGGAGTGACCCATGGGCACCGCGATCCTCCTGATCGTGCTGGTCGTCGTCATCGTCGGAGGCGTGCTGTACCTGTCGAGGAAGCAGGCCGCGACCAGACAGAGCCAGCTCGACGACGCGAAGGCCGACGCGCGCCGCCTGGTCGAGCGCCTCGGCGGCCAGGTCCTCAACATCACCGGCACCGACACCGCCTCCCAGCAGGCGATGGCCGACGCGAGCGAGCGCTACAACGCCGCCGGTTCGCAGCTGGAGCAGGCCAAGACGATCGAACAGGCCCGGCTGGTGAAGGAAACCGCCATCGAGGGCCTGTACTACGTCCGCGCCGCGCGCACGGCGATGGGCATGGACCCCGGCCCCGCGCTGCCGGACGAGGCCGAACGCGAACGCGCGGGCAAGGTCACCGAACACCGCGAGGTGGACGTCGAAGGCCAGCGCTACGCCGCGTCGCCCGACCCCGGCCAGGAAACGCCGTACTACTACCCCGGCGGCCGCGTCGCGGGCCGCCCGGTGCCGCAGGGCTGGTACAGCGAGCCGTGGTGGAAGCCCGCGCTCGTCGCCGGCGCGTGGGGCCTGGGCTCGATGTTCCTGTTCAGCGCCATGTTCTCCGGCATGAGCGGCATCGCCAGCGCCTCGGCCTGGGAATCCGGCTACGACGCGGGCCAGGCGGACGCCCTGGACGCCGGCGGCATGGACGGAGGCTTCGACGGCGGCGGTTTTGACGGCGGAGGCTTCGACGGAAGCCAGGACTTCGGCGGCGGTTTCGACGGAGGCGGCTTCGATGGAGGCGGCTTCGACGGCGGCGGGGGCTTCGACTTCTGACCGATGACCCTGGTGAAGGCCCCGCGGCAGGTTTGCCGCGGGGCCTTTGCCGTCTCCGCTCACGGACGAGCTTCCGTGTGGCCGGACGGAGGTGATCTCGATGGGGTCTTCTCAATTGCGAGCCGCAGCCGCGACGGTGTGCGGGGTTCTCTCCGGCCGACCGGCGTGGTCCCGCGTTGTCGTCGTCCGTGAAGGGCTCCTTGAGGGAATCTGATTCCCTC